>JAEINY010000010.1 GCA_016342595.1 Marinilabiliaceae bacterium | reverse complement strand
TACTGAATATGGAGGTTTGTTTAAATGACTATTTAAATAGCTTATAGGGATCATTCAATGTTTCGGGCAGGGGATTGGCTATCGGGGGAAAGCCTTCCGATACATATCGGGACTTGCCTGGGGCGAAGGGGCACGCTATATAAAATGGTAAAAGATTAAAAGGGAGAATGACAAAAGGTAAAAATGAATTTTAAAGATGGGGCGATTCATAGGGGAGGCATGGAACGCCCGATGCTGATCGGGCGCAATAACTCAATGGTGTTCTTATTCATGAACAATGACAGCAAGGTCATATACATCTTCAAATTCTTCCATAGCTATTTGTGAATTAATAATTTGAATGTATCTCTCTATCTTTTCATTCATTCTGGTATAGTCGCCTAATTCGTGGTAGTTTCTTGCTTGCCAGAATAAAATGGAGGGATCATTGGGTTTATAAGTAGTCGCCATTTCTAAATGGTTCAAAGACCAATTGAAGCGTCGTTCAGACTTTTTAATTCTTTTGTTTTCGGCCAAATTTTCGTTTTCCTGGAATTTAGTACCCTTTTGATACCGCTTTATTGCAGTATTATATGAACTTAAGGCAAGTTCATTAAGAGAGGGGGTGTCCAGGACATCAAATCTCACATACACTTTTTTCTCCATTGGTGCATTAATTCCATTTACTTTACCAGGTATCCACATGCCTTTGGTACTTTTCAAGCAGTCAATCACCGATTTATCCAACTCATAGGCTACTGAGTTTGTGACTACAAAGTCGGAAACAGAAGCATCGGCCTCTACTGTAAATTCCACCACTACTACTCCTTCAGGGTAGAAGTCTTGTACTTCTTCAGGGTATACCAATTCTTTTTCGATGTAACGACAAATTGGAGATTTTTCAACAACAGGTTTTTCTTCTTCAATCAAGTTCCCCCTAAAATGGGGTGGTGTCACCTTTGTTTCTTCCAGTTCCTTTTGAGCGTATAGGCTCGTAGAAAGGAATCCGATCATTAATACTAACAACAACTTTTTCATGACTTCTGGTTTTTAGTTTTCCCTAATTCTTCTTCCTTTTGAAAGGATACGGTCATCTGTACACTGCTTTTCTCTGGATAAGCTCCATCAGTGATTCTAATCATTTACCTATTTTCATTCTCCATAATTAAAGTTTACGTCTTTTAAATTCTCAAATCGTGATTTTAAAGGTTTACTGTTTTTTAATGATGTTATACCGATTGTATAATGAAGCTGGTCTTATCTGCATTTCATTTGATAATTCCATTCATCATTACATCGGCATTATACCAAAGGCAATAAGTCCACATTCGTGGTTAAAATGGTATTATACCCTTGTTTAAAATCTACAGTAAAGTTCAGGCAAAATGTGATTAGTTACTTAGTGGAATGGTTGCAGTTTATTGTAAAAATGCAAGATAATTGTTGCATCATGATACTTTTGTTGCATGGATAATCAGATTGGTGGAGCATCAATTGGAATGACGAAAATCAGGAGATGAATGGAGGTAGGAAAGAGAATATTGGGTAGCAGTTAACTCCCCATATAAAAAGGCAGATTATTTTTTGAAGCAATGCATTGTATCGTGGATCATGACTGATAGCTTCGGTTGTGGGGAGAAAATTAATATAGATGACTTGGTAAATTTTGTTTTGCCAGGTCTTCTACGGAAAAGTTCTTGTTGCCAGGATTGTCTTCAATATGTTAATGGATTTTCTGGAGAATTTGATTATTCATCGATGTTTGATTTTCCATTGTGAATATCAATTGAGCGTCATTATTTTACAATGTTGGCTATGGGCTTGACAATTCTTCAACAGAAGAGTTAGGTCGCTTATGGGGGGGCCGGATGGGATTAGATGCGGCTAAACGGCACGAAGAAGGATGTGGGGTAAGAAACCTCAATTAAAAAAAGGATGCCCACACAGATGGACATCCCTTTTTTATTAACTTAAATCTATAGTTGTTTTAATAATGTTATTCTTAATCCGTTAAGTAAGGTAAGTAACCAGGATTTTGTTGTTCTCTGATATTCGGGTTAGCTTCCATTTCTCGTTGTGGAATGGGGTATACTACCTGAGGTAATGTAAAGTCAATGTAGTCATTGTCAGAAGAAACATTACCCTTTTTTTCCCGATCAAAAGGAATTGCTTTTCTAAAATGATCCCAATAATTATGACCTTCTAAAACCAATTCTTTCCGACGATCCGTTAGAATGTCAGATATTGTTTGGTCTTGATCAGTGGCGATGTATGAAGAATCTAATCGGGCTTTAAACACAACATTGAAAAACTCTTCGGCTTTCGGAAGGTTATCTTTTTCAGCGTAAGCTTCGGCTACTGATAAATAAATTTCTGGCAGGCGTACCATGGTAATATTATGCAAATAATGGGCTTCTGTCCCCACATATTTACGAATACCCGTGCTCGAACCTGGGTCATTGTCGCAAATTAAATAACTGCGTACATCTCTGTACTCTCCATAACCATCTTTTTCGGCTCTTAGTACTGCTCTCAGGTATTTATTACCTCTGTAGCCGGCATATCCGGTTTCAGATGCAATATCACCGTCATCAGGTGCGCCAGGGGAGTTAACTGTAGGGAATCGCACCAGATAGTTAAGAGAATTAGTACTTAAATGGTCGGTTGTGATATAAGCCAGTTCCCAGATATTCTCCACACTAAATGTTTTGTAATACTCTGTTTTGTATGAGCTGTAAGGAAGCATGCTACCACCGGCAGCTATGGCTTCTTCACCATGCGTGATTACATTGGTCCAGTCATTTTTATAAAGATAAGCGCGTGTTAACAATGCTTTAACAGCTTGGAAAGAAATATTACCATTCACCGGATTAATACCTTCCAGTAAAGTTGCTGCACTGGTAAAATCGGAAATAATATGTGTGTAGCAGTCATCTGCAAGATCTCTTCCAATAGGATTTATTAATACTTCTTTTGCTTGTTTGAGAGACGTGATTAATGGCACACCATATTTGTATTTGTCCTGATATAATACTCCATCTTTACACGAGTAGATCGGAGGATAGGCAAAAAGACGCATGAGGTCAAAATAAGTAAGTCCCCGAAGCGCTAATGTTTCACCTTTAATCCTTTTTAACTCATCATCTTCTCCTTCGATGGTCGTGTTATCAATGTAATACAACAGGCTGTTGCATTGATGAATGGTTTCGTACAGGTGATTCCAAGCATCAGATGCATAACCACCCGATGAAGAGCTCTCACCATAGCCATTTTCTTTTTCAAACCGGTTACCGGTATCATCTACTGAAAAATCTGGTCCCTTTGATCCTTCATAGGCATACATTAGTCGTCCATAATAGTCAGAGCTGGATATGGAATTGTATACGCCAACCAAAGCTCCTTGCATGCCCTCTATATTATTGAACATCTCCTGCTCAGGTATGGAAGTGATAGGTGTTTGTTCCAGTACATCATCACATCCTGAGAACAGACATAGTGTGAATGTAAGTATGATTATAATATTTTTCATCGTTACCAAAAATTTTAGAAGTTAACTTTTATACCCATAGTGTAAGTAGTGGCTGTCGGATATTGGTCTGGCGTGCGATAGCCACTCAATGAAATCTCCGGGTCAAAACCATCCAGTTCAGTTAAAACAAACAGGTTCTCTGCTTGTGCAAATACATTGATAGCGCTTAGCTTTAATCGCTCCGTTATTGTTTTAGGGATGGAGTATTGAAGTTTAATGTTTTTAAGTTTTAAATAGTCACCATCGTGTAGGTAACGTGTTGATGTCCATCGATAATTGATGCGGCTAGTGTTTACCCGAAGAGGATTGGTACCCGATGTATTGTCAGGTGTCCAGCGGTTCAGTTGTGAACGTTCTATGCCGCGGTAATCGCGATAACCATCATTTTTTGTATTTGTCCGTCCTGTGTAATCCAATACCTGATGTCCCAGACCGTAGGTAAATAAGAAACTGAAATCAAGTCCTTTCCAGGAAACCATACTAGAAATACCACCTGTTACATCCGGCAGCGCTTTACCAACAATTCTTCTTTCAGCTTCATCATACACTTTAGTAATGCTATTATTGCCATTTTCATCGGTATAATACCATTGTTGTTCACCTGTTTCGGTATCTATTCCAGCCCATTCTCTTAGGTACCAGGTATAATAACTTTCGCCATTTCGTTTGATCTGGTTGCCTAAATCATCACTCTGTAATCCGAAAAATTCGTTTTTCAGCGTCGCTACATTTAGGTTCATGTCCCAGTTTATGGTTGAATTGCGAATTAAGTCAACATTTAAATCTATTTCGAGTCCCTGGTTTTTTAATCCAGCATTTGTATTAACCAACATGGAGGTAAAACCAGAGGTAGATGTAACAGGCAAATCTTGTAAGAGGTTTTTCGTTTTACGGTTATAATATTCAATGCCTAATGACACGCGATTAAGTAAACGTATGTCTACGCCTATATTGAAAATTTCATTTTCTTCCCATGTTAAATCCGGATTGGCAACAAAAGAAGGCGCGCCTCCCGGTTGTCCATTATAATTTCCACCCAGTGAATATAGGGATTGATAACCGTAGTAGTCAGAAGGTAGTGTTCCATTGATACCATAACTGGCTTTAATCTTCATGTTATCGATAAAGGCTATATCCTTCATAAAAGGCTCTTCTGAAATTCGCCATGCTGCCGAAGTGGACCAGAAATTACCGGTTCTGTTTTCTTTGGAGAAACGAGAGGATTGATCGCTTCGGAAATTAGCAGATAGGTAGTATTTGCTATTAAATGAATAGTTAACGGCTGTTAACCATGAAAACATTCCATAATCAGTACCAGATCCACTTACATCGCTTGGAACCGCTGCAGCACTTAAGTAAGGGGTATCATCTGTTAAAAAGTTTATACCTGATGCTGTAATGTATTTGTACGTACGGTTTTCTACTTCCGTACCCCCATAGACACTAATTTTATGAACATCGTTCAGCGTTTTATCTAAATAAAGAATGTTTTTATTGCCTACTCTAGAGCGTCTGGCATCTCGTTCGTATAACGATCCATTGCTTTTTTTACCATCACCAATATCTTTGTCTTTGTATTCCCTTCTTCGTGCATGTGTGTAATCCAAGCTGAAGTCACTTTTTAAATAGAGCCAATCGGTAAGGTTAAACTGAAGCCATGCAGAAGATATAATTTTTGTTTGCGGACGTCGGTATTCGTTTAGATCAGAAATAGCAACGGGGTTTTGATTACTATTTACATTTTTAGGTAGTTTAAGGTTATAGGATCCATCTTCGAGGTAAACAGGTGATACGGGGGCAATGGCAAGGGCTGTATAGTGCGGCATGGCATACCCATAGGCACCGGATCGCGGGCCTTCCTGGTCGGTGTAGGAAACCATGTTTCTTAATCCCCAATTGATAAACTGATTTTTATCTTCCGATGAAAGCTTTAATAGCAATGAATAACGTTCAAGTCCACTGGATAACAGAACACCTTCTTGATTGAAATACTCAAGAGATGTGTAATAATTAATGGCGTTACTTCCTCCTTGAGCAGAGAGATTCATTTTTTGAAAAGGAGCAGCCTGTGATATTTCATCATACCAATTTGTATCCGGTAATTTTTCGTAGTCTGCTCCGGGCGTTCCATCGGCATTAAAAAAGTCACCTACTTTGTTACCTTCTGCATCATACCAATAAAAGTGCTTATTAAATTCCTCTTTGGCATCATTTTGCCATTCTTGGAAATTCATGCCATCTATTTCATAGTTTTCTTTATCGGCATATAGATTTTTAATTTCACCATAGAAATCGTTTCGATTCACCTCTCTTGCTATTTGATAGTGCATTTCTCCTTCCAGCCAGAGTTCCATAAACTCGTCTTTATTTACCAAATCCGGTTTACTGGCTTTGAAAATATTAGAAACACCCATTTGCATATCTACGCTATATTGTGTTTTTTCCGATTTCCGACCTTTTTTAGTGGTGATCACAATTACCCCATTTGCTCCTCGTGACCCGTAAAGAGAAGCCGATGCGGCATCCTTAAGGACGGTGATCGATTTAATATCTGATGGATTAAGTGTATTTAATGGATTCGTAGCATAGTCACTATCACCTGACATGTTACCTGTTTCTAATACAATACCATCTACTACATAAAGTGGGGCATTGGAGGCATTCATTGAACTAATACCTCTTAAACGAACCGAACTCATAACGCCTGGCTGACCGGTTCCTGTCACTAAAGTACCCGGAGAGTTACCTCTCAATACATCCTGAAATGAAGCTACCGGACGATCTTCAATCTTTTTTGCAGATACAACTGATGCAGAACCTGTATATGCTTCTTTGGTGATGGTACCATAGCCGGTTACAATTACTTCACCTAAGCTTGTAGTCTCATCCATTAATGTTATATTGATGGAGGTTCGTTCACTTACTGCTACCTCCTGAGTTTCGAAGCCAATAAAACTATAAACCAATATGGCAGTTTCATCGGCTACTGTGATTGAATATTCCCCATCAATATTGGTGATGGTTCCTTGTGTGGTCCCTTTAATGTAGACCGATACACCTGGCAATGCTTCTCCATTTTTATCAGTGATTACACCGCTTACTCTTTTATCCTGTTGGACCACAGTAGGAGTTTCCGCACTTGTTTTCATGATGGCCACAAAGTTGTCCATCATTTTAAAAGTCAGATTGCTACTTTGTAACAGATCATCTAAAATCTCAACTAACTCTTCGTCTTTGTAATTGACAGAATAGGTTTTTGAATGGTCAATATCCTCACTTTTATAATAAAAGGAGACGTCTGATTCTTTTTCTATTTCACTTAACACATCCACCAATTTGGCATTTCGAACGGCGATGTTAAATTTCTGCTTCTGAGAATACACGCCGGCAGATACATTAAGTAATAATACGAAACAAAAAATGAAGGATAACTTCATAATCATAAATGCTTTAGATATTCCCCTGTTGCGAGGAATATAGTCACGCTTTTTTTTCATAAATTTGTATTTAGGTTTGTTATTGCCTTTCGAGGCATACTTATTATTCGGCTGGTAATGTGGGCACATTACCGGCCTTTTTTAATATTTTTTTTCGGTAATTAGTCGTTGTTGTTCATGATGTGTTAAGTTATTTCAGTGTGGGCACACTGATCAGTTAATAAATATAAATTGTTGTTTTTTCGTTGGGTTTATTTTCAATGCGATAATTAATCTGTGAAAGCATGTGAAACATTTCCAGGATCTTCTCAACCGGATAGTCCTTTAAGGCTCTTCCGGATAACTTTTTCTCTTTTAGATTTTCTTTCTCAAAGATGATGGTGACATTGTAAAAGCGTTCTAATTTGGGCGCGATGGTCGATAGCGTCTCATCTTTAAAAACAAGAATCCCTTCTTTCCAAACGCCTGATATTTCTCCATCCACTTGTTTGAATTGCAATTGACAATTCATCGTGTTGTAGGTGACCTGGTCACCTGGTTTAAGGAGGGCCAGGTGTTGCTGATGACGATCCAAAAACTCGACTGATCCTTCTACTAATGTGGTAGTGATATTGTCACCAGGATAAGCATTTACATTAAAAGTGGTACCTAGTACCTTAATACAAGGGCCTTGTTGTGTGGTTACGATGAATGGGCGCAATGAATCTTTAGTGACCTCAAAATAGGCTTCGCCGGACAAGCTAAGTTGTCTTACATCTGAATTAGTTAAGCCTTCGATTACCTCTAGTTTGCTTTCACTGTTTAACCACACTGATGTACCATCAGGAAGTGTGGCTTTAGCTGTTTGACCTGTTGATGTCTCAAAAAGGATGGATTGATATGGATTAGCATGAGTTGTTGACTTGTTATAAACTGTGAAAGCAGACCAGCTTGCTACAATCGAAATTACAAATACAGCAGCATATTTTAGCCAACTGCTTATGATTCGTTTCGATTTCGGCTTTTCCATATAAGTGTTCTTGAATTGTTTAAATTTCATATCAACTTGCTGTTCTGAAAAATGATTTTCAGTTGCAGAAAGTGACCAGGCACTTTTTATTTTTAAATAGTGCGCCTTATGAGTTGGTGAACCCTCAATCTCTTTAATCACCTGCTCACTTTCTTCATGAGACAGTTGATTCAAAATGAGTTTCCAAATAGTGCTTTTGTTCATAGTGCCGTTCTTCTTTCTGTCGCTTAAGACAGGTGGTATTTGAGTTACCCTATATAAAATGTAAAAAAGATATAAAATCTATCTGGACTGATAGTTTTTGATGCTGGAATTGGTGTGATAAAGAGTTGCTTAGACTTTGGGGTGAGGTGTTGAATTATTTATAAAATATTCAGAATGATGCATAGCGGGAGGTAATCATGAAGATGAGTTTTTAGTAATTTAAGAGCTCGTGTCATATTTCCTTCCACAGCTTTCACTGTAATGTTCATTTCTTCTGCAATATCTTTGTTTTTTAATCCCTTAAACCGACTGAGTTCAAATACTCTTCGGCATTGGGGTGTCATTAGTTCCAGGGCTTCTTGTAACAGTGATTCAATCTCGTTAAAGGTCACTTCGGATATTTCAAGTTCTTTTAAAACCGCCAGATCCAAAGCCTGGCGTTGGTAGTTAACATACTTGTGTTTAT
This sequence comes from Marinilabiliaceae bacterium, assembly GCA_016342595.1. Lineage (GTDB taxonomy): Bacteria > Bacteroidota > Bacteroidia > Bacteroidales > Marinilabiliaceae > JAEINY01. The sequence continues at coordinate 41,612 of JAEINY010000010.1, read as the reverse complement.
TATTTTCCTTATCAAGGTGGTTCAGACACTTATTTTTGATGGTATTGTATAACCAGGCCCGTACTGATGATTCACTGGTGCCATTGAAGTTTTCACGATTGAGCCAAAATGCTAAAAAGGTTTCTTGCACCATGTTTTCGGCATCCCCATCTTCTTTCAAGTATTGGATAGCAAAAAAGAACAGCGGATTATAATAGCTTTTGTAAAGTTTTTCAAAAGCGAGATTATTTCCCTGTTTTATAGAGGATATGTCATTGGCGATTGTCTGATACATCTTGAAAAATCTGCCCTAAGATAAATAATCTTTCTCAATGATAGGATAGGTGGATTCCATAATATATGACACATGTCATGAAAGCGTTATTTAGAAGGAAAAGTCCAGACCTAGTTTAAACGCCCAATTATCAATTTTTTCAGGTAATTGATAGGGGCCATAGCGATAATGGACAGAAAATCCGTATTGAAATAGAAAATTAGAGAATAGGTTTTTAAAATAGACACCCGATTCGTAATATCCTTTTTCAAATGATTGTATTCCGTCTGCCGCATTTCCCCATCCCAGGTTGGTACTCAGAATTATTTCGGGTTTAAAATTTTGGTTTTTATTCAGAAACAGAGGGATTCCATGACGAAAATAAAGGGCTGTGAACTCCGATGCAGCAAATTCGTTCAGGCGCATGGTTGCAAAGGTGTAGGGAATATGTAAGGTGAATGATTTGTATGAGCCAAGCGCACTATATAAAAGGGTGGATGGAAATTCACCATATAATTTGGCTCCTTGTAAGCGAAAGATGGTGTACATGGCCGAGGGATAATGGATCTCTTGTTCGTATTGCCCTTCCAGGCGTTGATAACTTCCTTTGGTGCTATTTTCCCATTCACCATAAGCTGCATTGATCCACAGTTTGGGCCATTTAGTTCCTTCCGATAATCGTCCCAGTGGTGTTTGAGTGAAGGTCTCTTTATGGGCCCATTTAAGTTTTATTTCACCTTCCTGATGTGAAAAGCCAGAAACTACATTGTTATCAGGCAGGTATCTGTAGGGTATTTGCGGGGAGATATCGGCTGATTTGAAAACAATTTCTGTTTTGAAATATTGCAACCATCGGAATTGAGTGCCTATTTTGAGCTCTTGGGTACGGTCCATGGTTTCTGTCAGGAAGCCTTTAAATGTCTCGCTGGATCGACGATCTATCCCATCCAGAAAAGTGAGGGATCCCGTTGGATTGAGATCATCTTTCCATGAAAACATTAGCTTATTTTCAGGATTTGAAAAGGGGGTGATATCCAATGAGGCACCATATTTTGTGTCTTTATCTTTAAAGCCATAAATCAGATAACCGCCTGTTATAAAATATTTAGACATCTTGGGACTGGTGTATAATCCCAGACCTGCTTTAAATCCTTCGTAGGAATTGAAATTGAGTAAGCGCCGTATATCTAATTGGAGATTTCCCATAGGGATATAACCGGACACCATGGATAGCTGAAAGTTAACCAATGCATCCAAAGGATATTTTCTACCTAAACTATCCAATAAGTGATAGGTTATTGAATCTTTGGCCGATAACGGTTCATAGCGATAGGTACCCACGTCAGGTGAATGGCGGGCCATACTGGCGTCTTCAAATTTCACATTGTTAAAATCTTTTGGATCGAGTTCGACATCTGTATTGATGGCCGTTACGTAACTCTTACCCTTACCAACCATGGGATAAGGATCACTAGTACTACTGTTCCCAAAGTTCAAACTACTCTCTAATTGATTTGGAAACCATAGCCCATTTTCATTTGGTGAATAGTTTTGCCGGATAAATAGCGTGACATCTTTAGTACCACCTGCTGTTTGTGCCGAAACTGTTTGGATAGCCCAACTGGGCCCGTGAATGTGAAATGAACCTTGAATGCCCCTGAAGTTTTGAGCTTTTTTCGGTTTGTAGGAAATGTAAAACAGGCTATCACCTTTCTCGGAGATGATGGTGTCTTGAAGGGTAAAAGCGTATGATGAAAGACCCGGTTTTGATGCCGGATTCAGATAATCAACTCCTAATAGAGAAATGTATTTATCGTAAAAACCAAACGGTTGTAGGAGGGCTGGCAGCGAGGATAGAAATTTGTTTTTTAAACCACTTACACGACCCGATATCAGCCGCTCTTTATCCTTCCCTTTTTCAAGGTGTTTTTTCTCCGAAACCGATTCGAATAGCATTAGGTAGCTACTTTGTTCCAATCCAAGGTTCTTCATGAGATCAGGAAGTACTTCAGCTTCGATATCTTCCGGAATATCATAACCAATAGTCATTTTATGATACAGGATACAAGTGTAGGCATCATATAGGGAAGGATTATGCCGGTCGGCATTGGCCATCACTTTTCGCATGATTCGCAAAGCCGGATTTTCTCCTGGCGTAACAGCTATTTCATTCAGTTGAAAATTTACGGGAATTAATTCAATGGTTGAAGAAGGTGCCAGATCGATTACTTGAATTGTGGTGGATTCATATCCCAGACAGCTGAAAGTTAGTTGTTTTGGAGTTGGTGTTGCCTCAACTAAAAAAATACCATTTATATCAGAAATGGTACCTTGATATTCACCATAAGTAATATTGGCAAATGCAATTGGATTTTTTGTGGTTTTATCAATGATTGTTCCTTCAAGCTGCTGAGTGAAGGCAGATACATGAATTATTAAAAGCAACAGTATAAGAAGAATTGATGCGGATGTACTTTTCTTACATGTGTCCTTATGGCTATTCATCAGAGTTGGTTAAGAGTATTAGGATTGTTGTAATAGTGACAAAAATAGCAAATAAAAAGAGCCGCACGAACAGCGACTCTAATTTGCTTACTGTATTTGACTCAAGTCTTGATACTAAAGCCTAACTATCTAAAATTATTATGACCAAAAGCCGGATTTTAGTCTGGTAATTTCCTTGGGCGTTAATTCGCGGTATTTACCTCTTGGAATACCCTGTTTGGTTAATCCTGCAAAAAAGACCCGATCCAGTTTAATAACATTATAACCTAAATGCTCAAACATACGCCGTACAATGCGGTTTCTTCCGGAATGAATTTCGACACCCACCTGTGTTTTATCGTCTTTTTCAACGTAACTGATGGCATCGGCATGAATGTCTCCATCCTCCAGGCTTACCCCTTGGGCCAACTGATCCAGGTGACGGGCTATTATTGGCTTATCTAAAAAGACATGGTATATCTTTTTTGCTTTGTGTTTGGGATGGGTTAATTTCTTAGCTAAATCACCATCATTGGTGAATAATATCAAGCCAGTCGTTGCTTTATCTAAACGCCCAACCGGATAGATGCGTTGCGGACAAGCTTCCTTCAAGATGTCTATCACAGTTATTTTGGCGTGTGGATCATCTAATGTTGTTACTACATCTTTTGGTTTATTTAAAAGAATATAAACCTTTTTTTCGGCGTTCAAACGTTCGTTTTGATAGCGAACATCATCTTGCATCGAAACTTGGGTTCCCATTTCGGTTACTACTTTTCCGTTGACCGTAATTTCACCTTTTTTAATAAGTTCATCGGCATCACGTCGGCTGCAAACACCGGCATTGGAAACGTATCGATTTAAGCGCATGCTGCCTGTCTGTATGCTTTTATCAGCATCACCTTTTTTACTACTCTTTTTTTCGAAACGGGGTTTCTCTGAAGCTCTAGCTTCCTTGAACTCATCCTTTCCTTCTTGTTGAGACCGGCGCTTTATAGTTGGTACAGGTTTTCCACCTCTTCGATTCTCTTCCCGGCCAACACCGGCCTTAGAACCATATTTATTTGAGCGAACATTACCAGTCGGTGCGCTTTTATCAGCATCACCTTTTCTGAAACTCTTTTTTTCGAAATGGGGTTTATCCGATTTGTCTTCTTCCTTGAACTTATCCTTCCCTTCCAATTCAGATCTGCGTTTAATGACTGGTGCAGATTTTCCACCTCTTCTATTCTCATCCCGACCATGTCCGGATTTATTTTTATTATATCGCCCCGTTTTCATACCTTCTTACAAATGAATTTGAATTTGCAAAGTTGATAAAAATTAACCTGATTTGTTTCAGCTTTTTGTAAAAAATAAAAAGGTATATTTAATTTATGGTTTACCAAACTGTTCTTTTTGTGTTTCGAAATGAAATGAAATGAAAAGAATGATATTTTGGGCTAATAAAAACGAAACGAAAATAAAGTTGTGATATTTTTAAAAAATGCGCAAATTTGCCAACTTACTAATCTGACAAGTACTATGACATTAATTAAATCGATATCAGGAATACGTGGAACAATAGGTGGAAAATCAGGCGATGGACTTTCTCCTTTAGACGTGGTTAAGTTTACTTCAGCCTATGGTCAGTGGGTGAAGCAACGCCATACCGGAAGGATTAAGGTGGTGGTTGGCCGTGATGCCCGTATCTCTGGAGAAATGGTTAATAATCTGGTTGTTGGAAGCCTGCAGGGCGTAGGGATTGATGTCGTAAATATAGGTTTGGCCACAACGCCAACTACCGAAATAGCTGTTACAGAAGAGAATGCTCAAGGAGGAATTATCTTAACAGCCAGTCACAATCCACGTCAGTGGAATGCATTGAAACTGTTGAATGAAAAAGGTGAGTTTTTAACAGCAGATGATGGTGCTCTTGTGTTAAAAATTGCCGAAGAGGATGGCGTTGAGTTTGCCTCAGTTGACGATTTGGGAAAGGTGAAAGCGAACGATTCATATACTGATTTTCATGTTCAACATGTACTGGATCTTGAAATGGTGGATGTAGAAGCCATTCGTAATGCTAATTTCACAGTGGCTATTGACTGTGTGAACAGTGTAGGTGGTTTGGCAATTCCGGCTTTATTGAAAGCATTAGGTGTGAACAATGTGATTGGATTATACACCGAGCCTAATGGTGAGTTTCCTCATAATCCGGAACCTTTACCAGAGCATTTGACTGAAATATCTAGTGTTATTAAAGAGAAAAAGGCAGATGTAGGATTTGTCGTCGATCCGGATGTTGACCGTTTGGCTATTATCAACGAAGACGGATCTATGTTTGGGGAAGAGTATACTTTGGTAGCAGTAGCTGATTATCTATTATCTCATAAAGTTGGAAATACGGTATCGAATATGTCATCTTCACGTGCATTGAGTGATGTGACTCGTAATTATGGCGGTAATTATTCAACGGCGGCTGTTGGTGAAGTGAATGTGGTTGCCAAAATGAAAGAAACGGACGCTCTTATTGGTGGTGAAGGTAATGGTGGAGTGATCTATCCTGAAAGTCACTATGGGCGTGACGCATTGGTAGGTATTGGTTTATTCCTGAGTCACCTTGCTATTAGTGGAATGAAATGCTCGGATCTGAGAGCTAAATATCCGGAGTATTATATTTCAAAGAATAAAATTGAGTTGACACCGGATATTGATGTAGATGCAATATTAGTAGCGGTAAAGGAAAAGTATAAAAACGAAGATGTGAATGACATCGACGGACTTAAAATTGATTTTCCGGAGAAATGGGTACAATTGCGTAAATCTAATACGGAACCAATAATACGTATCTATGCTGAAGGAAAAACAATGGAAATTGCACAGCAATTAGCTGAATCTATTATTGAAGAAATACAGGCAATGGTATAATATTATTATTTATACACAATATAAAAAGGGTTCGTATGGGTTGCGAATCCTTTTTTTGTATGTGAAAATTATATTTTTTTTGTTAATATAGCGCCGGGTAACATCAGCTAACATCAGAAATCATGATTCAAATGAACCATCCATTAGTAAAATGGGGGATCCCTGCAATTATCATTGTCCTTGTAATAACCTTTTTCAGCCGTTCGGCTATGGATAGTGATGCACAGTATCTCTCTTCTTTTGTAAAACGAGGCGACTTTATTTCTGTCGTCTATTCAACAGGGCAACTTCAAGCCGAGAATTCTGAATCGATAAATGTCCCCAAAGAGTTGGGGAGCCGTCGATTGGGGATATATGAGATTAAAGTGACTAGTATCGTGGAAGAAGGAACAGTGGTTGATTCCGGCGGTTATGTGGCTACTTTGGATTATGGTACCGTGGAGGAATTGCGTTCCAAGGCTGACGAAGAGTGGGAGAAAGCGTTGAATGCTTATGAGGATGCTAAGATTGATACCAATATGAATCTAAGTAACTTGCGGGATGAGTTGTTAAATGGACAAGTAGAGTTGGAGGAAAAAAAACTCATCCTGAATCAGTCTGTTTACGAATCACCTGCCGTGAAGCGACAGGCACAATTGAATGTGGAACGGGCACAGCGTGATTTGGAACAAAAAGAGCGTAATTATGAGCTCAAGAAAAAACAGGACGACTATAAAGTATATCGGGCCTGGGAACAGGCGAAAACAGAAAAGGGAAAATTAGATGATATTGACAAACTGTTTGACGCCCTTGAAGTGAAAGCACCAAAACCAGGGATGGTCATCTACAGTTTTGATCGATTCGGAAAAAAGATTAAAGCAGGATCTACTGTGAGTCGATGGATGCCTAAAATAGCCGAATTACCCGATTTAAGTTCCATGATTTCAAAAACGTTTATCAATGAAATAGATGTTTCGAAAATTAAAACAGGGCAAAAAGTGAAAGTCGGTATTGATGCGTTTCCCGAAAAACATTTTGATGGTGAAATCACCACGGTGGCTAATATTGGTCAAGTAATTCCGGGTGGTGATTCCAAGGTGTTTGAAGTGACGGTAAAGATAAACGGATCTGATCCGGAATTGCGACCTGCCATGACAACTAGTAATAAGATAACCACAGATATATTGAGTGATGTACTGTTCATTCCTCTTGAAACCGTATTCGCCAACGATTCATTGCAATTTGTTTATGTGAAAGAACGGCGTAGCATACGCAAACAAATTGTTGATTTGGGGAGTGAGAATGAGAATCATGTCACTGTTTTGGCAGGTCTGATAGAAGATGAAGAGTTGTTGTTGAATGTTCCTGCTGGTGAGAAAACCTTGGAGTTGGTTGGGACTGATATTTATGAGGCCATTCAAAAGCGGAAAAATGAAGAGATGGAAAAACTGAAAAATTCTGTTTCGAAGAATGATGATGAAGTTCAAGATCAGTCTGATGTAAACGATCATGTGGTATCGATTAAAACAGCACAATAATGAGTAGTATAAACAATCCGAAAGCGATTTACAGGCGTTATCTACATGATGTAGTGATTGCCATGGAAGCTATTCTGGCCAATAAAATGAAGTCATTTCTGACGGCGTTGGGAATTATGTTTGGTGTTGCTGCTGTGATTAGTATGCTGGCAATTGGTAAAGGCGCTCAACAGGAAGTGATGGAGCAAATTAAATTGGTAGGTGTTAATAATATCATTATATCACCGAGTAGTCAATCTTTGTTATCTGCCGAAGCAGGGGGCCAAAGTAATAATGGAGAGGGGAATTCTAAACAGCGGTTTTCAAGAGGACTAACGTTGTTAGATGCTCAGTCTATTCAGGAAACCATTCCCTCGGTAAATAAAGTGAGTCCGGTGGTTTCATTAAGCTATTATGCCATCAAGCAAGGGAAGAGTTACCCTGTTGTTCTGGAAGGTGTTTCAGCTGATTATTTTGAGTTACTGAACATTGGATTAAGTGAAGGTAAGATTTTCAGTGAAGAACAAACCGATAAAGGAGTGCCTGTGTGCGTGATTGGTGATAATATTCGCGCGCGATTTTTCAATCAGGATAATCCAATTGGTCAATATATAAAATGTGGTCAGGTTTGGTTAAAGGTGATTGGGGTGATTGAACCGCGTGATTTTACCGCTTCTGCCTCTGATGAAATGGGTATTAGCAGTAGCGACAATACGATAATCATTCCCGTTAAAACCATGTTGTTGCGTTTCAAGGATCGTTCAGCTATTCAGCCCGAAACCATGGATAATATGGCCGGTGGTGGGATGGTATTCTTTATGGGAGGCAATGAGGATGAATCGGCCAAAAGCAAAACTACCGAGCGACGTGACCAACTGGATAAGATTATTGTGCAGGTGAAAGAAACGGAGCAATTATCGGTAACAGCCGATGTAGTCAAGCGGTTGATGTTACGTCGACACTCGGAAATATATGACTTTGAAGTCACCGTACCCGAATTATTGCTGAAGCAGCAACAAAAAACCAACGAAATATTCAACATTGTTCTGGGAGCCATTGCAGGAATTTCGCTTATCGTAGGGGGAATTGGAATTATGAATATCATGCTTGCTTCTGTTTGGGAACGCATCCGTGAAATTGGTACACGGCAGGCAATCGGGGCCTCCCGAAAAGACATTGTGGTTCAGTTCTTGGCGGAATCTACATTGATTAGTGTTACCGGTGGAATTATAGGAGTCATAATAGGCGTATTGTTGGCACACCTCATTCAGATAACTGCCGATATTAAAACCATCGTCTCACTGTTCTCGGTATTAATTGCTTTTTGTGTATCCGCCACTGTGGGGATTGTTTTTGGATATATCCCGGCCAAGCGGGCAGCGAGTCAAGACCCGGTGGAGTCGCTCCGACAGTAGGTAATGCTCAAAAAAAGTAAGTAAATAGACTTTTTACTCAAATTGAAGATCTGTTTAAAAGTTAGTTAAATGAAAAAACATACACTCCTTATAATTGTTAGTTGTCTTTTGTTTATTGAATCATTTGCCCAGGAAAATATGACTGGTAATAATGTAGTTGTAAAAATGTCATTGTCTGAAGTGATTAATATGGCTCATGCGCAGTCTTTAGCCAGCTTCAAGGCAAAGAATATGTATTTGGTGCGTTATTGGTCATTTCGAAGTTATAAAGCCTCCAAGTTACCTAGTTTGAATTTGAATGCGACACCTGTTAGTTATAATCAAACGGTGAGTACGCATTTTAATACGGATAGTGCCCGCTATGAATTTTATAATACAGATCAGCTATCTTCTAATGTAGGTCTGTTTTTGAAGCAGAATATCACGTGGACGGGGGCCGAATTACGATTGAATACTAAGGCCAATGGGCTAAAAGATATAAGTAAGAATGAGATCAACTATAATTCTGTGCCTTTCGAAATATCCATCAAACAACCACTGGATGGTTACAATGAATTCAAGTGGCAGTCAAAAATAGCACCCTTGCAGTTTGAAAAAGCTAAAAAGCAATTTTTAGTGGAGTTGGAAAATATGGCCATGTCTGCAACGGGGTTATTTTTTAATCTGGCCTCCCGGGAAATAAATTTAAAAATTGCCGAAACCAACTACAGCAATGCAGATACCTTATTACGTATAGGGCGAGGGCGATTTGAAATAGGGACGGTCACACAAGATGAATTACTTGATTTGGAATTGAGCCTTCTCAATTCTAATATGCGTGTTACCAAGGCTACAATTGGATTACGTCAGGCCCGGGCCCGGTTGAATTCATATTTGAGTTTGGATAAAAATGTGGTGATTCACTGTATCATACCCGATCAAATTCCTGCTTTTACGGTGGATGTTGATGAGGCCATGAGGTATATGCAAGAGAATAATCCCAAGATGCTCGGTTTTGATGAACAGATGTTGCTGGCGAATCAAGATGTATCAAGAACACGTGCCAATAGTGGCATGAAAGCTTTTGTGAATGCCAATTTAGGGATTAATAAGAAAGCTGATGAATTTAAAGAGCTTTACAATCCACCATTTGGCGATGAAAAAGGTGTCTCTGTGGGTATCAGCATGCCCATTCTGGACTGGGGCGAACGACGCGGACAAATCCAAATGTCTAAAGCCAGCCGTGATGAGACGGAAGCCCAGGTAAAACAAGACCGAATTGATTTGGAGCAAAGTGTCATTACTCAGATATTAGAGTTTAATGTTCAGAAAGAGCAGGTGAAAATTGCTGCTAAAGCCGATACCATTGCTCAGTTGGGATATGATGTTACTAAACAGCGTTTCATGATTGATAAAGTGGATGTTATAAAGTTGAATTCCGCACGTAATTCACTGGACCAATCAAGAATGGAATATATTAATGCTCTGGAAACCTATTGGAGTGGTTATTACAATATTCGCAAAATCACACTTTTTGATTTCGAGGATAAGCAGTCGCTCATAACCGAATTAGATCAATTAATCGAAAAATAAAGCTATTGATTATGCACAAGAAAAAAGGTTGGATTGGAGCTATTGCATTAGTGCTTGTTATTGGTTTATTGATTTGGAGGCCGTGGATTGCTTCAGACGCTAATCAACAATCGGCTAAGGTGACCAGCGGTGTATTTGAAACCTATATCTCCGCAGTAGGAGAATTGCAGGCCCAAAAGGCATTGGATATTACGGTGCCGGAGGTGAGTTTTCGCCGCGAAATTAATATATGGGCATTAAAAATTATGAATATCGTTGAGGAAGGGAAAATTGTTAAAAAGGGAGATCATGTAGCAACTTTGGAGCCCACTGAAGTAGAAGAGAACCTGGTCAATGTCAATCAGCGATTAGATCAATTGTATAATAGTTTAGAAGATGCCAAATTAGATTCCAGTTTAACCTTGTCAGAAGCACGAAACAGTATTCAACGGGCGTACGATCAATTACTGGATCAGGAAATAAAAGTGGAGCAATCCATATACGAATCAAAAGCAGTTCAGCGGCAAGCGAAGATCGGATTAGAAAAAGCGGAACGTTCCTTAACTAAATCCAGACGAGATCTGGATAGGCGACGACGTAAATTAAAAATGCAGATTCGACGCTACGAGGATAAAGTAAAGCGACACGAGTTTGAAAAAAACTTATTGGAACAACTACGTAGCGAACTAAGTATTACTGCGCCAGCAGATGGGATGGTGGTTTATGGGGTAGGTTACAATGGGCAGAAAGTGAAAGTGGGTTCCCGGGTTGGAAGATGGGCACCCCTAATTGCCACTTTACCAGATTTAAATTCCCTGGTTTCTGAAATGTTTGTCAAAGAGATTGATATTGCCAAGGTACGGCTCGGTCAAAAGGTACGAATGAAAATAGATGCCTTTCCTAATAAAGAATACTTAGGTGAGATATTAAATATTGCGAACATCGGGCAGGAAATACCGGGAGAGTTTCAAAATGGGTTTAAAGTGTTGGTTAAGCTGGCATCATTTACAGATGCGTTGTTGCCCGGAATGACAACTTCCAATCAGGTTGTGACCGGTTCCTGGAATGATGCCTTGTATGTTCCCAAAGAAGCTGTATATGGTAATGATTCCATTCGATATGTTGTTAGGAAGTTGGGGCTTAAGACAATACGCCAACAAGTTATTTTGGGTGATGAGAATGAGGAGAGCGTTCGCATCGAAAAAGGATTAGAAGAAAATCAGCGGGTCTTGCTGGATAAAAATGTAGATCATCAAAAATTGGAATTAGTTACTTTGGATTAGAATAGGGGATCTATTCATTTAAGCTTGACTAAAATATTATGATAATCAAGTGGTGAATGCTTTTTAGATGTAATCTTTTCAGGGCTTTTAATTTTAACTTTGATTGACATTTATGCACTTTTTTTTCATTGGTACTGAGTGGGCTAAATTGTTATAAAAGAGATTTTTCTGCAATTAAACAAAACGTGTAATCAGTTGTTTTTAAACGGGAGAAGTGTTGAAATCTAAAGGAATGTTAAATATTACAGAAATATTTCAGTAATCTCAATCGCTTCTTTATATTTGTGGCCATTAGGAGTGATATACTTATATATTTTTCTTATTAGTCAGGATATTTGACAAAATTGTAAAAAGATAATTGATTGTATTTAACGTTAATTAATGCCTTGATTTTATGAAAGTAACAGTTGTAGGAGCCGGGAATGTAGGAGCAACATGTGCAGATGTGCTAGCCTATCGCGAAATCGCCAATGAAGTGATTTTAGTGGATATTAAAGAAGGTGTGGCAGAAGGTAAAGCATTGGATATTTGGCAAAAAGCACCTATTAATTTGTATGATACAAGAACTGTCGGTGTGACAAATGATTATGCTAAAACAGCTGGTTCTGATGTGGTAGTGATTACTTCGGGTTTACCTCGTAAACCGGGAATGACGCGTGATGATTTGATCGAGACCAACGCAGGGATTGTGAAAAGTGTTACAGAGCAAGTGATCAAGTACTCTCCTGAGGCAATCATTGTTATCGTGTCTAATCCGCTGGATGTTATGACTTATCAGGCACATATTTCTTCAAAATTACCACGTACTAAAGTAATTGGTATGGCTGGTATTTTAGATACTGCGCGTTATCGTGCTTTCCTGGCTGAAGAACTGAATGTATCTCCAAAAGATATTCAGGCTGTATTAATGGGAGGACATGGTGATACAATGGTACCACTTCCTCGTTATACAACTGTTGGCGGTATTCCTGTTACTGAACTTATCGACGAAGAAAAGTTAAATGCAATTATTGAGCGGACTAAATTTGGTGGTGGTGAATTAGTGAAATTGATGGGTACATCAGCTTGGTATGCACCAGGTTCGGCTGCTGCTCAAATGGTGGAGGCTATTTTACGCGACCAACGCCGTGTTTTCCCGGTTTGTATTAAACTGGATGGTGAATATGGTATCAATGACTGTTATCTTGGAGTGCCTGTTATTCTTGGTAAAAATGGTGTTGAGAAAGTAATTGAGCTGGATTTGAACGATGATGAAAAAGCAATGTTGGAAAGCAGTCGCATTCATGTTCGTGAAGTGATGGAAGTATTGGAGAAATTGGGATAACAATACGCTGATAGATATTGCTTTACAATAAAAATGAATGGTGAAAATCCTGTCCGTGAGGGCAGGATTTTTTTTTGTTCGGATGTGAACACATCTTTGTGCAGATTCGTTCATGTTTTCATGTGTCAATGATCTTTATTTGTATCGTAAGAGGCGTTAGATGAATGAATTGTGCTGTTTGGCATGATTGATGAAATTATCTAGTCGAATTAAACAACGGAGGGTTAAGTGATGAAAGCACATGCAGAACATACCGACAGACATTATAGATTAAGTTCCATCTTGTTCGGAATTATTGTATCGATCTTTATTTTTGGCGTTTTTTTCAATTTTTTTCAAAATCGTCAGGAAGTTTATACTTATCCGGGTGTTTCATCCCTGATTGGTCAAAAAGTGATTAAACCAGTTGCAGCTCCCGTTACCGATGTTTTTTCCATTGATTTGAAAGCGCTTTTAACTGAAGCCGTGGAGATGCCTTTAGTTGTTGATACTTGGATGGCAGATGCATCAGAATGGACCCTGGTTGCGGATGGAAACGTTCTGGATTTGCTTAGCGTCGAAGTGGTTGAGGCACCGTTGCAATTAGAAAGTTGGATGTTAAATGCGGATAGCTGGGGTGCTATGGAATCCGTTACTAGTGCCTTTGTTGAGCAAGAAGTTGCCTTGGAAACCTGGATGTTGGATGCGAATATGTGGGCAATGGGAGAAGGAACCTTGCCGGTGGCAACAGTTGATTTTGTAGAAAATGAAATAGCTTTAGAAAGTTGGATGCTTAATACTTCAGCTTGGAGTTTTAATTCAAACCTAATAAAGGAAGCAAGTTACAGTGAAGATGAAATAGAACTGGAAGCCTGGATGTTGAATACATCTGAATGGTCCGTTTTGGAAGTTAAAGATTTTGCTAAGAAATAGTTGAGGGGGTGATTTGTAGAATGAATTATAAAGATAGAAAAATGCGTGACAGTAGCTTAAATAGAATTTCAGTATACTTTGTTATAGTATCGTTGAGCCTGATGTTGTCAGGCTGTTTGGATATTAGGCGATCAGCTATGGTGAAAGGCAGTTTAACAACTACTAGTCAGTTTCGAAAAGTTGATTCCTTTGATCAGCTTAATATATGTGGTCATTTCAGTGTTAATTTAGTGGAGAGCAAATCGCCTTATTTAAAAGTGAAGGCCAATCAAAAAGATCCTGATATTATCTATTCTGAAGTTAAAGATAGGACCTTATTAATTAGCTGCGCGGATACGGAAAAAAAGAAATCGATGAGGGATAATCCTGAATTGGAAATAGGTTATAAACAGTTGAAACGGATTGATTTGAATGGAGTTATTGATTTAATAGCGGTTAAGCCCATTGTATTCGATACCATGTCGATCATGATCAATGGCATAGGGGGCCTTGAAGCCAGTCTGGATGGCCATCTGTTAGTTGCAGATTTCAATGGTCCTGTTTCTGTTTCATTAAAAGGAAGTGTGGATCAGGCCAGAATTACCATGCCTGGTGCTGGTGTTGTGGATGCTGAAGAACTTATCTCAAATGCTGTCTATTTTGCCATGTTGGGCGCCGGTAAGGCAGATATTTATGCCCGTGAAGAATTAAAAGTTAAAATTATGGGCGCCGGAATTGTGCGGTATCACGGCCAGCCTGAAAGTGTTTCATCCAATATCGGTGGAATTGGGCGATTAACAAAAGTTAATGTCCGTTAGTTTGATTACCTTATAGTCTGTTATAATAATGCTAAAAAGGGCTGTTATTCGATGCAACAGCCCTTTTATTGAAGTGCATTTGTTGGCTTTTTATGACTCTGTTAATTGTGATCCTGAATTGTTTGACTTGACTTCTTCCTGATGTAAGACGAAACGTTTGTAATATGAAATGATAAGGGTGGTTAAGGGTAGCGCCAATAACATACCTAATAATCCCATAATACTACCCCAGATGGATAGCGCCAAAAGAACGATAGCTGGATTAAGTCCGTAGGCTTTTCCTAATATGCGTGGGGTTAGTACTGTTTCCTGTATGATTTGCACAACGGCTAACACAATCATCACAAGCAGTGCAATGTGCCAAAAACTCTCATGTGTTTCCATGGCTTTTAACAGGGCGAGTAGCAGTGCTGGGATAATGCCAATGATTTGCAAATAGGGAACTATATTTAGAGCACCAATAAATAGTCCGGTAATGATTGCCATGGGCAGACCTATGATTTTAAAACCAACGGCCAATAGAATCCCAACAATCAAGGCAATAAGGCCTTGAGATCTAAAATAGGTGTTCATCGCTGTTTTCAAATCTTCTACGATATCAACAGTAATTAAACGATATCTTTCAGGCATCATAGATGGCCAGGATTGGCCGAGTTTTTCAAAATCTAAGAGGATGAATATAGTATATAAAAAGATCACTAATAAGCCAATAAAACCAATAAGCAGATTGACTGATCCAGAGAAAAGGTTCCAAAAACCAGGTAATATTTTCTTGGCTGCCTTACTGATGTTTTCAATGTTTAAGTAGGAGATAATGTCAGATTCCTGAATAAAATCACGTATAATTTGCTCTGATTCACCTGGTAAAATATCACGATAATTTACCGATTGAATGTATAATTTGATGAGTTGAGCCATCTTATTCATTTCCTGAACAAAAGCAGGAATTAAAAACCAAAGGATAAAAAAGACGAGTGAGCTTACCAAAATAACAGTGATTATAACAGCCAGTCCTCTATGTCGAACACGTATTTTTTTTTGTATAAAAGTGACAACAGGATTTAAGAGGTAGGCCAGAAAAATAGCTATCACAAATGGACCTAATACATGTTTCAAATGATTTATAATGTAAAGGACACCAACAAAGATTAAGGTGCTCAATATCATTCTGACAACACGGTCGAAAGTGTAAGGACGTGAGCTGTTTGATTGCATGCTTTTATTATTTTTATGTGCAAGGTAGGTAAAAAAGTAAATTGAAAAGTTTACCTGTTTAAAATAAATAAATGCAAAATTCGTTATTTTTAATGAATCTTTATCAAATTTACTGCGTATTCAATATTGTTAAAAAACGTGAAATAAACGCAATAAAATGTGAAAAAATGTATTGTGTTTTTGGTTGTATTTTATTAATTTGCATATATTCAAGATATTTCATCTTTCTATTGACTTCCGGAAGATGCGTTTAAGGTAGTTGTAAATCAGAGAATTGGGAAATCGTATGAAGTGGGTGATAAGAGTAATGGGGTTGTTATTGAGTGTCTTAAGCTTTCAGGCTTGTGAAAGGGAGTTTGTGTTCCGAGGAGGAGAAGATGGGTTGGCTTTTTCTACAGATACCGTCATGTTTGATACTATTTTTACATCTATTGGATCAACTACTAAAAGCTTTTTAGTTTATAATCCATATGATGAAGATCTTTCCATTGAAGCGATTCAGTTGGCCGGAGGAGATGAGTCTGACTTCAGATTAAACATCAATGGGTATTCCGAAAATGAGTTGATGGATGTTCGGGTGCGGTCTAGAGATAGCTTGTTTATATTTGTTGAAGTGACTATTGATCCGGGAGAAAGTAACACACCCTTTGTTGTTAAAGATTCCATTCTGTTTCATACCAGTCAGAAGATGCAAGCAGTTAAGTTGGTTGCTTATGGACAAGATGTGGTGTTGATGCGTAAAAAAAACTTGAAATCTCAAACTTTGACCAGCGATAAACCTTATTTGATTTATGACTATGTCATGATTGATACAGCAGAAACCGTTTCAATTGATCCGGGAGCCAGATTATATTTTTATAAAGATGCCAGTATGGTAGTGCACGGTTCGCTTGAAGTCAATGGGACTTTGGAAGAACCAGTCGTATTTACTGGACATCGGCAGGAAGAATGGTACCAAGATAAGCCCGGGCAATGGGGATATATTCATTTAATGCCAAAGTCAGGACAATCAAAATTGAATCATACGATTATAAAGAATGGATTGATGGGAATTATGGCCGATTCGGTAGGCACGGGAGAATCCGGGCCAATTGAAATAAATAATTGTCGGATAGAGCACACCAGTACTTATGGCCTTTTAGCACAGACTTCGCGGGTAGATGTGACCAATACTATTTTTGGTGATTGTGGAAAAAATGCTGTGGCATTAACAGTTGGGGGTGAGTACTCATTCATTCACTGTACGTTTGCAAATTATTTTGGATGGGCCATTCGCACATCACCAACCATTTTGCTGAATAATTATTTTATTGATGAGAATGAAAAGAAACAAGTGGTCCCATTGAAGAAAGCTGATTTTCGAAACTGTATCATTTATGGTCGTAATCCTAATGAATTAGGTTTTGATATCGAGCTGCGCGAAGGTGAGTTTGCCAAAACGGATGCCATGTACATGTTTGATCATGCATTGATTAGAGTAGCCAATGATTTCGATGTTTCTGATGAAAATCATTTTAGAAATATCATTACTGATGAAGAACCTTCATTCATGAACATTGATGAGTACAACTACCAGCTAGATACCATATCGGTTGCGAAGGATTTTGGAAAACTTGAATTTGGAGAAATGGTACCCAAGGATATTTTGGGAATCAGTCGTTTAGAAGATGAAGGACCTGATTTAGGTGCTTATGAACGCCAGGAGGAAGAATAAGCATGCGCCTGTTGATGGTGACAGTCTTGATTCTTTCTTTGTTATTTTATACAGCAAATGGTCAGATTAATACCGATGATCAACCATTGAATATCATGTTTTATAACGTGGAGAATTTGTTTGATTGTGAGGATGATTCCTTAACAAGAGACGAAGAATTCATGCCTGATGGTGATAAGCATTGGACTTCTTATCGCATGTACCAAAAAGTTAAGGGAATCAGTAAGGTTATTTTAGCCTCTAATGAGTGGAATCCTCCTTCTATTATTGGGATGTGTGAAATTGAAAATGCGGCTGTTTTGAAGAAGTTGATTTATACGGCCGGTCTTAATCATTTAGATTACCGTTTTGTGCATTTCGATGGCGCTGATCGACGTGGGGTTGATGTGGCTATCTTGTACCGGACATCGCAATTTAAATGTCTTAAATCAAAAAGTATATGCGTGTCAGATACAACCATAAAATTGTGGACACGCGATGTGCTTTATGTGAATGGTGTTATTCCCAGCGGAGATACATTGCATGTAATGGTTTGTCATTGGCCCTCTAAGCGTGGAGGAGCATTGCAATCTGAACACAAACGGGTACATGTGGCAAAACAAATTTCCATGCAGATAGATACCATTCTTATGGAGCAGCCTCATGCTAATATTGTGGTGATGGGCGATTTTAACGCTGAATTGGAAAGTGAATCCCTTCAATCATTATTAAAGGCTGAAAGATCAGTATTGAATTGTTTGCTGGATACTGATCGTCTTTGGGGAAAGATAATTGCAGGCTCACACAAATACCAGGGACATTGGTCTTTGATTGATCATATTTTTGTGTCCCATGGATTGGTACAGTCTGTAAAAGATTTGCATTTCGGAATTGTTGAATTACCTTTTCTACTGGAAGATGATTTAACCTACAGTGGAGTGAAACCTAAACGAACTTATGTGGGACCAAGGTACCTGGGAGGGGTGAGTGATCATCTGCCGGTGATGTTGAAAATAACCTTAAAAAAGGAGGGAAGCCGAAACGACTCCCCTTATAACCCTTAAAAAACTAACCCTAAAAACAAGTTATTTCTAACCTGCTATATTCTAAGTATTGTAATAAGTATTTATCTAATTTGTAAGACAAATATAGGTAATAGTATAGATTCTTTCGCTACTATTTAGATTTATTATTAAATCTGTTAATTGGTCTAAAGTTCTAACCTGCCAATAGTTTGGTAATACCAGTGAAATAGGCAGACAGAGGCCGCATGTGAGACATTCATCGATTTAATGGGGCCACACATGGGAATGTGAATGGCCTCTTTACAGAGTTGTAATAGCTCAGGATGAATCCCGTATTTTTCATTGCCCAGTACTAATGCCATTTTGTCAGGTAAATGATGTTGAAACAAATTCTTTGATCCCGTACAAGTTTCTAACGCAATCAAAGAATAATCTTCCGGGACGTGTAGGCTAAGTTCGCGTGTTTCAATATACTCCACTGGAATATGAGCATGAGCCGCACCAGCAGTCTTTTTGATTTTACTGGTCCTAAAATCCTGATTGGTTAGTGCAATCACCTTTAGTGCCCCAATATTGGCGGCCAGGCGAATGATATTTCCCAGGTTCGAAGGTGTGCTGAAATGGTCAGTTACAATGATGGGCCGATAGGCTGTCGGAATTTCATTGTAGCTTTCTTTGCTAAAAAAAGTATTGGAGTGGGTTTCAATAGATTCAGACATGATGCATTTATTTTACCGGAATCAATCCCATTTCTTTACCTTTTGCCAGCATATAAGCATAGGCCTCTTCATATTCATTGGGGATTTCTCCATCCAAAATGGCATCCTTAATCGCCAGTTTTAAATCACCTATCTCTTTGCAGGGACCAATGCCAAATACATCCATAATCATTTCACCCGTTACAGGAGGTTGAAAGTTACGTACCCGATCTTTCTCTTCAATTTCTTTTAGCTTGCGGCGTACCACTTTAAAGTTACGCATGTAACGCTTTACTTTCTCAGGATTTTTAGAGGTGATATCGGCTTCGCATAGAGTCATGAGATCTTCAATGTCATCACCCGCCTCATTTAGCAATCGACGCACAGCAGAATCGGTCACGATCTCTTCGCTCAATACAATGGGGCGCATGTGCAGGCCAACCATCTTTTGGACAAATTTCAGCTTTTCGTTTTGGGGCAATTTTAAGCGACGAAAAATGCCAGGAATCATTTTCTCCCCAATGAAATTGTGGTTGTGAAAGGTCCAACCCGTTTTTTTGTCATACCGTTTAGTAGTAGGTTTGGCAATGTCATGGAGAATAGCTGACCAGCGTAACCACAAGTTGTCAGTGTTTGGTACAATGCGATCCAGTACTTCAAGGGTATGGTAGAAATTATCTTTATGCGCCCGGCCATTTACTTTATCAACACCTTTCATGACTTGCAATTCAGGGAAAAGAATTTTCAGCAAGCCGGTTCGCTCCAGTAATTTAAAACCAATAGATGGACGGGGTGCCATTACTATTTTGTTGAGTTCATCAGCCACGCGTTCACCTGAAACGATATCAATTCGTTCCTTATTATTGATGATGCCTTCAAAAGTGGTTTCTTCAATATGAAATCCTAGCTGAGTGGCAAAACGAATGGCACGCATCATGCGCAGGGGATCATCTGAAAAAGTAATCAACGGATCCAATGGTGTGCGTATAATTTGCTTTTCTATGTCTTCAATGCCACCGAAAGGATCCAGCAATTCGCCGTAGGATTCTTTGTTTAGACTTAAAGCCAGTGCATTGATGGTGAAATCGCGTCTATTTTGATCATCCTCTAAGGTACCATCTTCCACAATCGGTTTGCGGGAATGACGTTGATACGACTCTTTCCGGGCACCTACAAATTCAACTTCCAAATCGCGGTACTTAAACATGGCTGTTCCAAAGTTTTTGAAAACAGTCAGCTTCAGGTTACCCAGTTTTTTTGCAACTTTTTCTGCTAGTTCAATCCCACTCCCAATGGTAACGATGTCAATGTCTTTAGAGGGACGCTCCAGGTATAGGTCACGCACAAATCCTCCAATTACATAGGTTTCACGATTTAATTCAGATGCAATATCTCGTATGGTATGGAATACCGGATGGTTTAAATGTTTTTTCATCCCCTCACTGCCAATTTTTTTCATTCGCTGACAAAATTACAATTAATTTATGGTTTTGGTCGAATATGGGCTAACTTGATAGTTTGGTACGATCATTGATATGAAAGAATCTAAGAATATAGATATTTAAAAAAGTTTAGTATCTTTGCATCGAATATTAATTCATAAAACTGATAGTCATGTTAGAACATTTGACCAACGAAACGTTCAAAACGAAAGTATTCAACTACGAAGGAAGTAAAGATTGGAAATTTGAAGGTACGAAACCTTGTGTGATTGATTTTTATGCCGACTGGTGTGGGCCTTGTAAAATGGTGGCGCCTATTTTGGAAGAATTGGCAAAAGAGTATGATGGTAAAATTGATATATATAAAGTAGATACTGAAGCGGAGCGCGAGTTGTCTGCAGTGTTTGGTATTCAGAGTATTCCATCATTGCTGTTTATTCCACAAGATGGTCAGCCGCAAATGGCACAGGGTGCATTACCAAAGGATGGTTTTGAGCGTGCCTTTAAAGATGTCTTGAAGGTTGAAAAATAATTCAATTTTATTATTTTCAACGCCGTGAAACGAATGAACTTTTTTGCAGTAGAAGCCTTTATTTAATGAGGGAGTATCCTGTTTAAAAGAGCAAACTAAAAGGAAAGATATATGAGAAAGATGTTTTTGTTAATAGCCTTTGCAGGTCTCTTTATAAGCTCAGTTTCCTGCGCAAATACCGAAGGCAAAAGTTCTGAAAATGAGGCTAAGGCCACGGCTTCTTCATCTGAGAAAGGCGGAGTTGTATATCTGACAAAAGATACATTCAAAGAAAAAGTTTTTAATTACGAAGCGAATAAGGAATGGACTTTTGAAGGTAAAGTGCCGGTCATTGTGGATTTTTATGCCGATTGGTGTGGTCCTTGCCGTCAATTGTCTCCTGTATTAGCTGAATTGCAGAAAGAATACGGGGGTAAGATTCAAATTTACAAAGTGAATACAGACAAGGAGAAGGAATTGGCTCAGACCTTTGGGATTCGTAGCTTGCCAACGATTGTCTTTATTCCGATGGAAGGTGATCCGCAAGCAGCCATGGGATTTCGTCCCAAAACCGATTTAGAAACGATGATCAAAGAAATACTGAAAGTTGAAAAGTAAATTTTGATTTCAGATTAGGATTTGAAAGCCGGGGAAATTTTTCTCCGGCTTTTTTTGTTCGTCTCGTTGATTTTAATTTATCTTTGGTTTCGAAATTTTAGGGGTGCCTTAATATTACGGGCTGAGATCATACCCTTTGAACCTGATGCAGGTAATGCTGTCGCAGGGAATAAGACAATGTCATTTTGCACTCCTTGATTATATTTTTTTGTAAACTGAAACTATGAATGTAATAGTAAACGGTCAGGATCAATCCGTGGCTGATCACTTACATGTAGATGCCTTGTTGGCGCATATGGGACAGGCTGAGCTGGGAGGCATTGCTGTGGCCATAAATGACGTGGTGGTGCCCAAAGGCCAATGGAAGAAGCATCTCATTAACGACGGAGACAAAGTGTTAATCATTAAAGCCAGCCAGGGAGGCTGATCACCATAAATCAAGCTGCATCATGACAAAAGCAAAAATATCTCAGGATGGCATTACGACAGGACCATTTCCTTCCTCTCAAAAAGTGTATGAACAAGGAACGATTCATACTATTAGAGTCGCACATCGTGAAATTCACTTGAGTGATACCAAGACTTCAGAAGGTGATATCATTCAAAACCCACCGGTAACGGTTTATGATACCAGTGGCCCCTATACGGATCCGGAATATATTGTGGATCTGGAAAAAGGGTTACCGAAAATTCGCGAACAGTGGATTAACGATCGGGGCGATGTGGCGCAATTGGAAGGTTTGAGTTCTGAATATGGCCGGCAGCGTCAGAATGATCAATCTTTGGATCACCTGCGTTTTGATCATGTATCTGAAAAACCTTTGCGGGCTAAAGATGGTCGATGCGTGACTCAGTATTATTATGCGTGTCAGGGTATCATCACGCCCGAAATGGAATACGTGGCGCTTCGGGAGAATCAGCGTATACAAGCAGTGAAAGAAAAATATAAAGTCCACCGGGGGCAGTGTTTTGGTGCGCAGATTCCTGAAAAGGAAGTGACCGCTGAATTTGTACGGGATGAGATAGCCGCCGGAAGAGCCTATCTGGCTGCTAATATCAATCACCCGGAAACAGAGCCGATGATTATCGGACGAAATTTCCTGGTAAAGATTAATGCCAATATTGGCAACTCACCAACGACTTCAACGATTGAAGAAGAAGTGGAGAAAGCCGTGTGGGCCTTCCGTTGGGGAGCCGATACCATCATGGATTTATCCACGGGTAATAACATTCATGAAACACGTGAATGGATTGTGCGCAATTCGCCGGTGCCGGTAGGAACGGTACCTTTGTATCAAGCCCTGGAAAAAGTGAAAGGAAAGGCGGAAGACCTGACCTGGGAAATTTACCGCGATACATTGATTGAGCAGGCCGAGCAAGGAGTTGATTATTTTACCATTCATGCCGGTTTGTTATGGCGTCATGTGCCCATGACGATTCACCGTGTGACCGGAATTGTGTCGCGTGGAGGATCCATCATGGCCAAATGGATGTTGCATCATCACAAAGAGAATTTCCTATACACACATTTCGATGAGATTTGTGAGATATTAGCAGCCTATGACGTGGGTATTTCACTGGGCGACGGTTTGCGACCGGGTTCAATGGCTGATGCCAATGACAGAGCCCAGTTTGGTGAGTTGGAAGTGCTGGGTGAGTTAACAAAAAAAGCACGCACCCAATATGTACAGGTCTTGATTGAAGGCCCCGGTCATGTGCCCATGCAAGGCATTAAAGAAAATATGGACCGACAGTTGGAACAGTGCGATGAGGCGCCGTTCTATACATTAGGCCCTTTAACAACCGATATTGCACCGGGATACGATCACATCACATCAGCCATTGGCGGAGCGATGATTGGTTGGTACGGAACCGCTATGTTGTGTTACGTCACGCCCAAGGAGCATTTAGGTCTGCCGGATAAGCACGACGTGAAAACGGGCGTGATCACTTATAAGCTGGCAGCACATGCGGCTGATGTGGCCAAAGGATTTCCGGGTGCTCAGTTCCGCGATTATGCCATGAGTAAGGCACGTTTTGAATTCCGTTGGAAAGATCAGTTTGCCTTGGCACTTGATCCTGAAACGGCCATGAAGTACCATGATAAAACCTTACCGGATGAAGGCTACAAGACCTCTCATTTCTGTTCCATGTGTGGCGAACATTTTTGTTCCATGAAATCCACTATGGAAGTGCGGGAAATTGCAAAAAAACTTAAAGAAGATTCAGATTTGTTTAAAGAATCGGGTGGAGAAGTATAATTGTAATCTTTTCGACTATTTTTGTGGCAGATTAAAATTAAACTTTATGAAGCCAATAGTAATTTCTTATCCCGGACAAGTAGACAGTGAAGTTGAAGCAATCGTGGCATTGTTTGAAGCCGGTCTGGAGGTATTGCATGTACGCAAACCTGAATTCTCGCAGGAACAAATGAAGCAATGGATTGAAGCAATTGATGAAAAATACCGTCAGCAAATAGTTATTCACAGCCACCTTGAGTTGGTGGAGGAGTTGGGATTGAAAGGGGTGCATTTTACCTCTACTAACCTGCACCTGATGGATAGCTATAGCGATAATGCATTGCCCAAGAGTATCTCGGTGCATTCAATGACCGAGTTGGTTAACTTGAGTGATGCGTTTAATTATGCCTACATCAGTCCGGTATTTGAAAGTATCTCAAAAAGGGGATATGGACCAGCTGTGGATAAAACAATGTTGAAAACCTTCCTGGCCAATGAGCATGAAGTAGCCGTGTTTGCTTTGGGAGGCATTAACATGAGTACAGTGGACGAAGCCCGTGAATTAGGCTTTGATGGTGTGGCATTGCATGGCCATATCTGGGAACAATTTGTAAAAGATCACGATGTAGCAGGTTTGGTGAACCGTTACTGTGAGATAAAAGAAAAATGGGAATAAGCGAATGAAGAAACGACCTTATGTACTTTCTATAGCAGGTTTTGATCCGTCGGGTGGCGCAGGTATTGCTGCCGATATCAAAACATTTGAACAGCATAAGGTCTACGGATTAAGTGTTGTCACAGCCGTTACTTACCAGCACGAATCTCACTTTGAGGACGTCAAATGGTTAAGTATTCAGGAGATCCGGCAACAATTAGATGTGCTAAAATTACAATACCAGCCCCGTTGCATTAAAATCGGGCTGGTGGAATCGTTTGAACGACTCGTTCAAATACTTCAATGGATTAAATGGAATTGGCCGGAAGCTGTTGTAATATGGGATCCCATATTAAAGGCTTCGGCTGGTTTTCCATTCCATAATCCGCAACAAGCCCAACTCCAACAGCTCATCCCGGGTTCCATTCAGCTCATTACCCCCAATATTCCGGAATGCCAACAACTATTTGGAGACATAGATACGCAGCAAATAGCGAATGATTATCATTGTGCAATTCTTGTAAAAGGAGGGCACTCTACCACTGATCACGTCACCGATCTGTTAGTCCAACCCGGTGAATCAAAAACAGAAATCACTTCGCAAAAGGTGAGTGGCGATTGGCAAAAGCATGGCACAGGCTGTGTCTTATCGGCCGCCATCGCTGCACAGGTGGCCAATGAAGTGCCCCTCGCTGTAGCGTGTGAGAAAGCACACCATTATGTGAAGCAATTTATATCCAGTGATGAAGGCTTATTAGGTTTTCATCCCAATCCACATGAATTATGAATAAGAACATAGCCCGTTTACAATTTATTACCTCACCTGCCGATCAAATCAGTTATCAGCAACAGATCGAATCCTATGTGTTGGGAGGAGGTAATTGGGTGCAACTGCGCATGAAGGAAGAGTCGGTTGAACAAATAGAGGCTGAAGCCCGAAGGGCATTTGTCTATTGCATGGAACATGGTGCTGCATTTATCCTGAACGATCATGTGGAGATAGCCGCCCGCTTGGGAGCGGATGGGGTGCATCTGGGTAAAAACGATATGAAGCCCGATGAAGCACGCGAAATATTAGGGCCAACAGCCATTATTGGCGGCACTGCCAATACCTTTGAAGATATCCGGCGCTTGGTGGCTCAAGGAGTCGATTACATCGGTTTAGGCCCCTTTCGCTTTACATCCACGAAAAAGAATTTGAGTCCTGTTTTAGGGCTGGAAGGCTATCAATCGATTATTAAAGCATGTGATGAGGCCGGGATTACCATTCCCATTGTGGCCATTGGCGGTTTAACACCCGACGATTTTAAAGGTTTGTTTGAGGCCGGATTGCATGGTGTAGCTGTATCATCCTACATCACCAATAATGAACAGCCGGGTGCTGTCACCCTTGAATTGTTGGAACAGATCGGACGGTATACATCGGCCGGGTGGAAACGAATTTTCAAAAAATAAGACTATACATTAATCTATTGATATCAGATATTTATGCAAGCACTTCAGTTAGGGGATAAAATATTCCAATCACGCTTATTTACCGGAACGGGAAAGTTTGCGTCGAACGGTAAGATGGAAGAGGCAATTTTGGCCAGCGAATCCGAATTGGTCACGGTAGCCTTGCGTCGCGTGGAATTGGAAAACAGTAACGACGACATCTTAAAACACCTGAAGCATTCACACATCAACCTATTACCCAATACCTCCGGTGTGCGCACCGCTAAAGAGGCCATCTTCGCCGCACAGTTAGCTCGCGAGGCATTGGATACCAACTGGCTGAAGCTGGAGATTCATCCCGATCCCAAATATTTATTGCCCGATCCCCTGGAGACCTTGAAAGCTGCAGAGGAGTTGGTGAAGTTAGGTTTCATTGTATTGCCTTACATTCAGGCTGATCCCGTGTTGTGCAAGCGCCTCGAGGAAGTTGGGGTGGCTGCTGTAATGCCTTTGGGGGCGCCCATCGGATCGAATCAGGGCTTGCAGACCAAAGAAATGTTGCGCATCATCATCGGGCAAAGTAATGTGCCGGTGGTAGTGGATGCCGGTATAGGTGCCCCTTCACATGCTGCTGAAGCCATGGAGATGGGAGCGGATGCGGTATTGGTCAATACAGCCATTGCCGTGTCGCCTGATCCGGTGCAGATGGGGCGCGCCTTTAAGATGGCGGTGGAAGCAGGACGCATGGCTCATGAAGCTCGTTTAGCTGAGAAGTCAATGGGGGCTGAGGCTTCGAGTCCGTTGACGGCTTTTTTGGATGAATTGTAAGAATTTTAGAACACAGAGACACAGATATTATTAAAGTTGTAATTACCAGTATTAGATGTGCAACGCGTATCTATGAGGATAAAAAACTCAGTGTCTCTGAGCCTCTGTGTTTATTTTTTGTCTTGATACTATAATTATCATGAAAACTTTCGAACAGATACATCTCGCTCATCAATGGGATGAGGTGAAGGAATCGATATATAATAAAACGGCAGCGGATGTGGAGCGTGCTTTGGCGGCTTCACGTACTGACCTGGAGGATTACAAAGCGTTGGTGTCTCCGGCAGCGCAGCCTTATCTGGAGCAGATGGCCATTAAGAGCCGTGCCATTACGCAACAGCGATTCGGGAAAACCATCCAGATGTATATCCCTTTGTATTTGTCAAATGCGTGTGCCAATGGCTGTGTCTATTGTGGATTCTCACACAGCAACGACATCAAGCGCATCACCCTAACGGCCGATCAGGTGATGGAAGAGGTGAAGGTGATCAAGGGCATGGGGTTTCAACACTTGTTATTGGTCACCGGTGAACATCCGGCGCAATGCGGGTTTAAATACCTGAAGGAGATGGTGGAATTGGTGAAGCCTCATTTTGCACATGTATCCATCGAGGTACAACCCATGAACCAGGAGGAATACGAGCAGTTGATCCTCCTTGGCTTAAACACGGTGTATGTTTATCAGGAAACCTACAACCGTGATAATTATAAGATGTATCATCCTAAGGGTAAGAAATCAAATTTTGGCTATCGCCTGGCTACTCCCGAACGCCTGGGTGACGCCGGCATACATAAAATAGGGATGGGGTGTTTGTTAGGTTTGGAAGATTGGCGGACGGATTCGTTCTTCACTGCCTGGCACCTGGATTACCTGGAGAAACAGTACTGGCGCACCAAATTTTCTGTTTCTTTTCCACGATTAAGGCCGCATGCCGGTTCTTTTCAGCCCAATGTAGATGTGGGTGATAAAGAACTGGCCCAGTTAATTATGGCCTACCGTTTGTTCAAACCCGATGTGGATTTGTCTTTATCCACCCGTGAGAGTCAGGTGTTCCGGGATCACATGTTGCAATTGGGCGTGACGGCCATGAGTGCCGGTTCAAAAACAGAGCCCGGAGGTTATGCCGTGTATACCCAGGCCCTGGAGCAATTCAGTGTGGCCGATGCCCGAAGCCCCAAAGAGATGTGTGACATGATTCGCAATGGCGGTTATGAGCCGGTGTGGAAAGATTGGGATGCGTGTATGCAGTGATTAAGGAAAAAGTTGAAAGGTAAAAGGTAATAGGTAAAAAGGAAAAGGTAAAAAGGTACAAGGGAATAGGGAATAGTTGAAAGGGAAAAGGCTGAAGGCCTTTAACAACAGAGCTTGGGGCATCGCCCCAAGTATTTTATGTAAAGATAACAATCACCCTGAATGGGTGAAACAACTCGTTTTATTTTGTTTGCATCAGACCCGTTGAAAGCTCAGGAATTATTAACCCAATGTCAATGGGGTTTGGTATCAAGGTGCCGAAGGCGGGGTGGTAAATAAAATTAGAAAAGCATCATATAATACCGTCAAATAGCCTGACTTTTGAAACAAGTAAGGCGTTTGACGGTACGATTGATCTTCCCGGGAAAAAAGTGAACCATCTGACGGTCATATTCCTCTTTTTTTGAAAAAGATGCAGCATCTTAAGGTAAGATAGCCCTTCTGGCACAGCAGATACTCAATTTACAATGTAGATGGGGCGTCTTTGGGAAAAAATCAACTTTCTACAATGTAGATAAGCCATCTTTTCAAAAAGTTGACCTTTTTTCGTGGGCGATAAGTCTTCTTTTCCGGAAAATCATCCATCGACCCTGTAGCAGATAAAAAGGTCCGAAAAGTTTGCTTAGTAAGCCAAGACACTCTACTTTTGCGGCATATTTCTACAATGGGGTGCCTCATCCGGAATGTCCGGAGCAAAACAGGCTGAGATCATACCCTTCGAACCTGACCGGGTAATGCTGGTAAGGGAAAGAGTATTCTCCACAATTATTCCTCATTGCAGTCTAGTTTTAAGTTAAACTTTATCTGCTTTAAAAAATGAAGAAGTTATTTTTAGTTGTCGCGGTGGTCGCCTTAACAGTTTCAGCCATGGCGCAGAATGTGATTAAAGGAACGGTGAGTGACGAAAAAGGTCAACCCATGGTGGGGGTGAATGTAATGGTTCAAAATAGTTACATCGGAACCATTACAGATGCCAATGGGGTTTATGAATTATCCCGCTTGTCAAATTTGAATCAGATGCTTGTATTTTCTTTTGTGGGTTACGAAAAGAAAATGGTGGCTTCCAAGGGTCAGTCGGAGGTGAATGTTACATTAGAGCCGTCAACGGTGATGACCGGTGAAGTGGTGGTTTCAGCAGTCAGAGCAAGGCCGGGAACACCTATTGCATATGATGAGTTGGATGCCGAAGCCATTGAGTCGGCTAATTTTGGGCAGGATTTACCCTATTTGCTCAACCAGATGCCAGGAGTGGTCACCAACTCTGATGCTGGTGCTGGTGTGGGCTATACTAATTTTCGGATTCGGGGAACAGACATGACGCGCATCAATATGACGGTGAATGGCATTCCGTTGAACGATGCAGAAAGTCAGGGAGTTTTTTTTGTGAATATGCCCGACTTTGCCGCTTCGGTGGATAAGCTTCAAGTGCAGAGGGGGGTGGGTACTTCCACCAATGGTGCCTCTTCTTTTGGTGGATCGGTGAACTTGAGTACGCTCAACGCTTCTCCAAATGCCTCAGTATTTATTGATAACAGTTACGGTTCTTTTAATACCTGGAAAAACTCAGTAGCGTTGTCAACGGGATTGCTGAATAATAATTTGGCTTTTGATGCCCGTTTATCGCGCGTGTCCAGTGATGGCTTTATCGATCGTGCCTCTTCCGATTTGAAATCTTATTATCTCTCGGGGGGGTATTATGGCACCAATACAACGGTGAAGTTCATCACGTTTTCAGGTACAGAAAAAACCTATCAGGCCTGGAATGGTGTGCCTAAGGTAAAACTGCATAATGACCGTGCCGGGATGGAAAAGCTGGTGATGATGGATGGCTGGTCAGAGGAAGAAACCGCCAATCTGTATGCATCTGATGCCCGTACTTTTAATCGTTACCTGTACGATAATCAAACAGATAATTTTAAACAAGATCATTATCAGTTGCATTTTGCGCATCGCCTCAATGCTCAACTGGATATAGCAGCAGCACTGCATTACACTAAAGGAGAAGGGCATTATGAATCTTACAAATACAAGAAGAAATTTAAAGATTACAATGTAGGTTTTAAGGAAATTATATATGAGAATGCTGATACGGTAAGAAAAACAGATTTGATTCGCCGTAAATGGCTGGAGAATGATTTTTATGGATTTACTTTTTCAGGTAATTATCAAACGGATCGCTTGCATTTAACTGTTGGAGGTTCATATAATGAATATGATGGCGATCACCATGGTAATATCATTTGGGCTGAGCATAACAAGGGGATTCCACAGAATTTTGAATGGTACCGTAATAATGGTAAAAAGAAGGACTTTAACAGCTTTGCCAAAGCTACACTGGAGGTGGTTGATGGTGTTGCTGTATATGGTGATTTACAATACCGTCACGTGGATTATGTGATGAGTGGGACACATGATGATCAGTCGGACCTGGGGCAATCTTATGATTTCGATTTTTTCAATCCTAAATTTGGTGTGAATTGGGACTTCGCAAATGATCATCGGGTTTTTGCCTCCTTTGCCATGGCACAGCGCGAGCCGTCGCGGGGTGATTTTCGAGATGCCGATGCCGACCGTAAACCGACTGCGGAAAAACTCTATGACTGGGAATTAGGCTATCAGCTCAGTAAACGACGGACGCAGTTGAATGTGAATGCGTATTACATGGATTACACCGATCAATTGGTATTGACCGGTGAAATCAATAATGTGGGGGCTGCCATGATGGTGAATGTACCGGAGAGTTACCGGGCTGGGATTGAAATAGCCGGTGGATGGGTCATTTTGCCACAACTACAATGGAGTGCCAATGTAGCCCTGTCAACCAATAAGATAAAAAACTTCACCGAGTATGTAGATGATTGGGATACCTGGACACAACGCGAGAAAGAATTGGGTGAAACAGATATCGCTTTTTCGCCTGAAGTGACAGCTGCCAGTCAATTCGATTACCAACCCATTAACGGATTAACGTTTTCAGTATTATCCAAATATGTGGGTGATCAATTCATTGATAATACTTCCAGTGAAGAACGTAAATTGGATGCTTATTTTGTGAATGACCTATTGGTGAATTACGATTTTAAACTGCAAAACATGGGTAATTTTAACGTCGGGCTTAAAGTCAATAACCTGTTCAATGAAGAATATGAGACAAACGCCTGGGTATATCGTTACTATTCATCTGGCGAACACGACGTGTTGGATGGCTATTTTCCACAAGCCGGTACGAATGTGATGGTGCGTGTTGGAATGAAGTTCTAACGATCAAGATATTTTATAGTCGTTAAGCCTGCCTCACCTTCATGGTCGAGGCAGGCTTTTTTTTATTCCTGCCACCTTTTCTGTAATTCTGGTTTTAATTCGACGCAATGCCTCTTGGGATGCAACCGGAATGTTATATTATTTCTATAAAACATAGTGGCATAGAGAGGGGATTTAGTTGTGTTAAGTCATCTCATATATTAAAACAATACCCCAAAATGACTGTTGGATAGTTAGAGGAAATGTATGTTGTGGTGTATTCCCGCATTAAGAGACAATCAATGGGGACATGCCTTTAAGTTTTAGAAGATATAATCAAGTAATTATTTTGGTGACTTAAGGATAGCTATAATCTAAAGCTCAGATTATGAAATTATTTTCCATTTTTCAGATGGGACCAATTGAATTGAAAAATCGGTTGGTGATGGCACCCATGACACGTTGTCGCGCTAATAATGATAATACTCCAAATGATTTGATGACCACTTATTATCAACAGCGCTGTGAGGCGGGATTAATCATCACTGAAGGGACATCGCCTTCTCCAAATGGATTAGGCTATGCTCGCATCCCGGGGCTATTCAATCAACAACAAGTGGATGGCTGGAAAAAGGTGACAGATGCAGTGCATGAAAAAGGTGGGAAAATCTTTATGCAATTGATGCACACCGGCCGTGTGTCACATCCTGATAATATGCCGGAGGGGTCAGAAATCATTGCTCCATCTGCTATTGCCATGACTGGAGAGATGTATACCGATAAAAATGGTATGCAAGTTTATCCGGTGCCTAAAGCCATGACCATTACCGATATTGAAAAGACACAACAGGAATATATTTATGCTGCTGAAAATGCCATTGAAGCTGGTTTTGATGGTGTGGAACTGCATGGGGCCAATGGCTATTTGATTGATCAGTTTATTAATACAGCTTCCAATATAAGGGTTGATGCCTATGGCGGTTCAGGGAAATACCGGTGCCGCTTTGCCATTGAAGTAGCCACCAAAGTAGCAGCGGCCATCGGACGGGATCGTACAGGCATTCGCTTATCCCCATATGGTGCGTTTAATGATATGGAAGTATTCCCTGAATTGGAAGAAACCTATGAATACCTGGCCAGCGAATTGGGAAAGCTGCGTTTAGCTTACATTCATATTGTGGATCACTCCTCCATGGGCGCTCCACCGGTAAGCGACGCTGTGAAAAGCAAAATTCGCGATGCCTTTGGGGGAGTTATTATAGCCAGCGGTGGTTTCGATAAAGAATTAGCCGAAACAGCATTGGAGAATGGTGTCGGTGACTTGGTGGCCTTTGGACGTCCCTTTCTGGCCAACCCTGATTTGGTGAAACGGTTTCAAGAAGACATCGCTTTAAATGCACCAGATTTTGACACCTTTTACACACCTGGGGAGAAAGGGTATACGGATTATCCCACTGTGGAAGAATAACAGCGTTCATAATAGCTGGATGATGGCACTTGTTCCTTCGAAGACTATTAACTAGTTGCGTTCAAAAAATAATCGTTACACAAAGCTGCACGAAGAAAACACAGAGGGACACCGAGAGGATATCTTATGTATGGCTGTATTAATGGTATAAAACCCCTCTGTGAACTGCTTTATGCTTTTTACCTCAGCGAGCTCTGTGTTACTTTTCCATGCAAAACAAGCCAGCCCGATAACTTTCGGGCCACAAAGATTGTTTCGCTTCCCTCAATCAACTCGAAGAAATGAGTTTCAATAATTATTATCTAAGAGATGCTTTGCTTTTCAGGGGAAGCGGATTACTTTTGCCACAACAATAGATTGTTTCCAATGACCAGACAAGAGCGATTAAAGTTTTGTAAAGCGTGCCGTTACCAAAAATCTGACGAGTACCATGGTGTTATTTGCAGTGTGACCAATGCACCTGCCTCTTTTGAAGTAGCTTGTACGATCTATAATGAAGATCCGGAGCTTAAACAACAGATGGTGGTGGAGCTGGCCCAGGGGGACTTATCACAGGAAAGCGCGACCATGTTAATGCGTTTTGTAAATCGATTTATTGATGTTTTTTGTATTGTATTTCTTTTAGACGGAGTAAGGTCTCTCCTTAGTATGGAAGCACCGGAAAACATATTTCAAGTAAGCCCGGGAGTGCAGCTGCAGGAAATATTGATAAGCCTATTGGCAACGCTGATTTTTTATATCATCTTCGAGTCACTAACCGGACGTTCACCAGGGAAATTCCTGACCAATACCAAAGTTGTGGATGTGAATGGAAACAAACCTGATTTCACAACGGTGTTGAGACGCTCATTATGCAGGGTGGTCCCCTTTGAGGAGTTCTCCTTTTTTGGTGGGATAGATAAAGGATGGCATGATAAGTGGTCCAAAACGAAGGTGGTGAAAGCCTAAGTTATATTTCAGTAGCATTAAAAGTGATTGCCTTATTGTAGCTCTTTAGATTTATATCGACTTCAATAATATTGATTGTTATTGGTTTTCATTATATTCGAACAACTCAATCAATAAACGAACAGATATGAATTTATTACTGATCAGTAACTCTACCATGGCAGGGGAAGCCTACCTGGATTATCCCAAACATAACATCGCCGCTTTCCTGGGTGAGAAACCACTCAACTGTTTATTTATCCCTTATGCCGGCGTGACGGTTTCATTTGATGACTATGAAGCGAAGGTAAAGGCGCGCTTCCAGGAGGTTGGGCACGATGTGGTGTCGATTCATCATTTCGATGATCCGGTGAAAGCTGTGGAAGAAGCGGAAGCCATTGTAGTTGGTGGTGGCAGTACCTGGCAGTTACTGCGGATGATTCATGATAACAAACTGACAGAACCCATCCGCAAAAAAGTTTTGAGCGGTACGAAATATATTGGCTGGAGTGCCGGTTCTAACCTGGCCTGTCCAACCATTAAAACGACTAATGATATGCCCATCATTGATCCGCTTGGATTTGATGCCTTGAATTTAATACCTTATCAGATTAACCCGCATTACCTGGATGCCAATCCGGATGGTCACGGTGGTGAAACCCGTGAAGAGCGTATCCTGGAGTTCTTGGAAGTGAACCGTGAAACAACTGTCGTCGGTTTACGCGAGGGATGTATGTTTAAGTATACAAATGGAGAGATCGGATATATTGGCGAGCGTCCTTTACGGATCTTCCAATATGGTCAGGCGCCTTATGAAGTGCAAGCGGACGGGGATTTTTCCTTTTTGATGAAGTGAGGAATAGCCATTAGCTGCTAGCTTTTAGCCTCTAGCAGCTAATGGCTAGTAGCTAAAAGCTAATTCTCAATTTCCTTCAAAATCTTCTCCACCTCTTCTTCTGTTTTGTAAAGTTTTTCCTTACATATTTTGATCAAGGCACTGACCCGTTTTACTTTTTCAGATAAATCATCCACGTCCAGTTCTTCATTTTCAATCTTTTGTAAGATCTCCTCAATTTCCGCGATGGCTTCGTTATAACTAATCTTCTTCTTTGTCATCTATTTTATATTTTGACTTTCAATGTATAGAGGAACTGTAAAATAAAAGGTACTCCCTTTTTCCAGTTGACTCTCTACCCAAATTTCACCTTTATTGATTTCAACAAATTCTTTGCAGAGGACCAATCCCAGACCAGTACCCTTTTCATTGAGCGTTCCTTTGGTCGAAAAAGTTGAATCGACCTGAAACAGTTTCTCCATATCTTCCTGACGAATACCAACTCCTGAGTCCATGATGGCCACTTTAATCAAGTCCTCCTGGCGTTTGGCCGATACATAAATCACACTGCCCACACGTGAGAATTTAATGGCATTACTGATGAGGTTACGCAGTACGGTACTAAAGAGATTTTGATCAGCATAAGCCACCAGGCCTTTCTCAATCTTCGGACTAATAACGATGTCTTTTTCTTCGGCATTTAAACACAGTAAGGATACAATGTTTTGCGCTTGAATGGAAACGTCCAGTTGTTCCGGTTCATAGTGTGTGGTTCCCAGTTGGGTACGTGACCATTGCAGTAGGTTTTCAACCAGACTCAAAACGCGTTTTGTTGAGTTGTGAATAATCTGACTATATTCAATGACTTCGTTGGTGTTTTTCGATTCGGCATGGAGGGTCAGCATTTCGGCAAATCCCATAAGTGAGCTAAAAGGACTCTTTAAGTCGTGGGCAATGATAGAGAAGAATTTGTCTTTCGTTGCATTGAGTCGTTTTAACTCTTCATTCTTTTGCTTCAGCTGGGTGGCTGTTTTACGTCGCATCTGAAAAATCAAAAATAGCACCAGTGTCAGAGCGATCATTAAGAGGCTGATAATAATAGCTGCGGCCTTTGTGCTGCGTTCTTTTATTAAACTGCGTTTCTGTATTTTTTTTTCTTGTTCCAGCCTGGAAATCGTTTCCTCTTTTTTGAGCAGGTTGTAGACGGCTGCCATACGGGCTGAGTTTTGCATGGCATTATCTATGAGAATACTATCTTTAATTTCTGCGTAAAGCCCTTTGTAATGGTAAGCACGCTGATAGATTTTCATCTTTTCGAACAACTCAGCCATGCTGTTGTAGCCTTTGGCTAGTTTAGCCTTTTCTCCAATCTTCTCACTGAGTTCAATGGAACGCATCAGCTGTTCACGGGCTTGTTGGTTATTCCCAAGGATCAGTTGATTTTGGCCCAGGTGTAGATATATTTCGGCTTCCAATGACATATCATCATAGCGCTCTAATATTGCCAATGCCTTTTGACAAAAAGAGAGTGATTTTGTATAGTTTTTACCTGCCTGATGGGCTCTTCCAATATTAACATAAGCGACTGCCATACTCAAACTATCATCTTGTCCTCTTTCATAGTTTAAAGAGGTTTGATAATTTTCGATGGCTTTAGTAATTAATCCCTTTTCAAGGTATGCCTCGCCAATGTTGTTGTAACATAGGCTGGCTCCCTGTTTATTTTCAAGACTATCGAATAGTGCCAAGGCCTCTTGATAGGCATTTAAGGCAGCATCGTAATGCTGAAGTGATTGCTGTATAGTACCCAAATTATTCAGCAAGTAAGCTCTGTTTTCTTTGTTTTGAGATATCTGGTTGAGCTCCAGCGCCAATTCTACGCAATGCAGTGCTTCGGTGTATTGGGCCAGGTTTTCAAATACAATACCCTGGTTAGTCAAGGCTTTTTGTTGAAGTGCGGCATCCTGATGCACTTGACCAATCTCCAGGGCCTTATTGAAGAATTCTAATGCTTTGCCGTATTCTCGCTGAAACCAATAGACGGCGCCAATACTATTGAATACATTTCCCTGGTCAGTTTCATAATCGCCCTTATGATAGTGTTGTTCAGCCAATACTAAAAATTCAATCGCCGTGGGGTAGTCTTTCCAATGGGTCGCAATCCATCCTAAGTGATGATAGCTGGAAGCTATTTTCTGTGTATGTTTTTCATCTGATTCGCATATTGCAACCACTAACTCCAGATATTTTTGAGCCGGTTCATAAGCGTTTGATTCATAATAGAGAATGCCTGCCTGGTGATAGGTATCTATTATTAATTGACGATCCGATTGATCTGTAACCTGAGCGATGGCTTGCTCAATCAGTTCTGTTTTTATTTGTAAGGGATCGGCTTCTTTAGCTTCTTGAAGCAACTGTTTAATGGAGGCCTGGCTTTTTTCAGAAGGGTTGGATGATGCATTACTTTTTTCTCCTTGTCCGGTTAATGAAGTGGACAGCATGAACAGACATAAACAAACGAATATAACGGTTTGATATTTGATTATCATTGATGAGGTGTAGGCTGTAAAACAGAGATTTTTTCTTCTAATAAGAGTTTCCGCTGAAACACTATAGGGTATAAAAATATAAAAAGACTTGATTAAAAAAAACGTTCGGTGTTGTGTCGGAATAACCTAACTGTATTTTTTATTGTAGAAAGTGTTACGCGGAGTGCGTAAAGTTCAGGAAGTGTAAATGGTTACAGAGCCTTATAAACACATTGGTGTAAAGAATTAAAGTCTTACTAATGAATAAACTCTGCGGTCTTATTGTTATATATTTTACCCTAAATATTGTGTGACTGTTGGATGAATTATTAAAAAATACAACTTGTTTTTTGAACAATAATTATTTTTTTCTTTTTATGTTTTCCACCCGACTGATGATTGCTCCATTGTTTAATCTGGTGGTAATCAAATCTCCTTTTTTGAGTTGTGATATTTCTTTCACGATCTTCTCATTGGAATAAGTGATGGAGTATCCTTTATCAAGAATAGTAAGGGGATCCGATAATTGATTGGTTTTTTCTGCTAAATGAATTTGTTGACGTTTGTTTTTTAGGAAGCCCTGTATTTCCAGTTTTAGCTTTGTCTTTAAAAAATCAGTTTCCTGTATTTCTGTTTTGACTTTTTTACTGGTCAGATAACGGATGGATTCTTTCACATGTGAGAAGTAGCTTTGTTGATTATCGAAATACGATTTCATTAAGAATAACAAACGTTGCGCTGCTTCCTCAGGTTTTCGTTTCTGATGAGAAAGTGTATGCTTCACCAAAGGTTGTAGCTTTTGAATGGATAGGTCCAGGCGGTATTTTTGGTCTTTCAGAATGCGACGACTTTCATTGGTGAATTGATCTTGAAGATCTTCCACATAAGCCTGGAAAGAAGCTATTCGATCAATAATAAATTCAGCTACTGCAGTTGGTGTTTTTAGCTTGGTATGAGCTACCATATCCACCACTGATTCATCGCGTTCATGTCCAATGCCAGTTAATACCGGTAAGGGAAATTGAGTAATATTAAGTGCCAGCAGATAACTGTCGAAACACATCAAGTCGGCCGTTGAACCGCCTCCACGAATGATGACAACGGCATCAAACACCTCTTCGTAGTTATAAATGCGTTCCAAAGCTTCGATGATGGATGGCTCCGTTTGATCGCCTTGCATAATGGCCGGAAACAACTTATGGTAGATCTTAAAACCATAGGGGTTATTTTCCAGTTGATTGATAAAATCTTCATATCCGGCTGCTGATGGTGAGGATATGATGGCAAACGTTTGAGGTACACTGGGTAATTCTACCTCTTTATTCATATCCATGACACCTTCATCTTCCAGTTGTTGGATGATTTGCATACGCCGGCGCGCTATGTCACCAAGGGTGAAAGTGGGATCTATATCCTTAATGTTAAGACTTAATCCGTACACTTCCTGATATTCAATACTGGCTCTAACCAGCACTTTCATGCCCGCTGTGAGTGCCTGACCTGTAGTGGTTTCAAAATATGGTTTGAGCATTCGAAAAGTAAAGGCCCAAATCGTTGCTCTGGCTTTGGCCTTTACTTGTTCTGAATCCTTGTCTTTTTCAATTAGTTCAAGGTAACAATGGCCACTTCGATGCGTCCGTAACTCGCTTATTTCAGCAACCACCCAATAAGTGCCACCAAAAGATGATTCAAGTTGCTCTTTGATTTGATGATTGAGATCGTACAGCGACAGGTGTTCGGCCATATTATGAATTTCTTTTTAGAAGCTTAAAGTGATTTTTTGTGCCCTGAGATTCAATAACTAAAATGTACATCCCCGCAGTGAGTTGTTCCAGATTGTCAATGATCAATGGCTCACCCGGGTTGAAATGACGTTCAACTTGTTTTTGGCCTAAAACATCATACAGGAAAACGGAAACGGGTTGATACTTATTATCCGTTAATGATTGAATGCGCAGCTGATTGCGAAAGGGATTGGGACTAATCTTCCACTGTTGTCCGGATACCGAAGTTTCTTTTACATCTGTTCGATAAGCAATATCAAAATTTGGAATTCCATATCCTGAAGCGTTATCGGGTTGGGCATATTGATGCCCACTCTTAATAATTAAATCCCTGATTTCGGCTGCCGTTAAATCCGGTAAGGCTTGCCACAGACAGGCTGTCAAACCGGTAATGACCGGTGAAGAGTAGGAAGTTCCATTACCTCTTTCAATAGCACCATTGGTTCCTTGAGTAGCCACAGACACACCCATAGCTGTAATGTCTGGTTTGGTACGACCATCCGATGTGGGGCCAAAAGATGAAAAGTTGGCTTGCGTGCTATCCACTGCCATTGCACCAATGGTTAAAACGTCTTTAGCATCACCAGGTGTTGAGACGTAATACCATGGTGAGTTTCCTTCATTGCCGGCACTGTTGATAATAACTATTCCTTTAGAGGCGGCAATTTGGGCTGCAGATGAGATACGACTGGAGCCATCCAAATCTTGATACGAATAGTTCATGGATGCATCATCAAATTGGGAATAACCCAGGGAGGTATTGATCACATCCACGCCTGCGCTGTCTGCAAATTCGGCTGCACATATCCAATAGTCTGCTTCTATTGGAAACTCCGTTGCAGCATCTTCACTACGCAATAACCAAAAGCTGGCTTCCGGAGCTGTTCCTACATATTCATCATTTATTAAGCCCCCAATGATCGCCAGAACTTTCATGCCATGATAATGTTGTTGGTAGATATTCGTTGTAGGGCTTACAAAATCTTTGGTGCCAAGTATTTGGTCATTCTCATATAAGTGTTGAAACGCCGGTAAGACATCCGCATCATAGAAACCGGCATCTATAACAGCAATGTGCATGCCTGATCCTCGGTACCCTTCCTGATGTAGCAATTGCCCCTTCACGGTGCGTACCTGATCCCAGCTTTCACCATAAGAAAGTTCACTTGATTTGGTTTTAGCCGGACTAGTTGATTCAAATTTATTATGGATGGCTTTTCGTGTGGTCGATGATTTTGTTTTTTCGACGTATTTAATGAAGGAGACCCGATCAAGCGTATCCATCAGGTTTGCATTATCTGAAAAGACAATCGCACCATTTAGCCATTTGGTGGTGTGTTTAACCTGTATACCTAGTTTTTTTAAACTATCAATATAAGCCGGAGCCACCGGTAAATCTTGTTCGTTAATGGCAATGTTCTGCTTACTTCTACGCTCAATAGCCCTCTCAGACAGGAAAGCTTCCGGATTAGAAATGGTATAGGGTGTGTTGTTTTTATCGGTAAAACTGATAAAATAGCCATCAGCCTGTCCAAAAGCAAAAGAGCTGATGGAACCCATCAGCACTATTGTTATTATGTATTTTGCAGTAAC
This sequence comes from Marinilabiliaceae bacterium, assembly GCA_016342595.1. Taxonomy (GTDB): domain Bacteria; phylum Bacteroidota; class Bacteroidia; order Bacteroidales; family Marinilabiliaceae; genus JAEINY01. The sequence continues at coordinate 1,204 of JAEINY010000010.1, read as the reverse complement.
ATGCAGCATCATTTGTGTGTTATACTATTTTAAGTTCAAACTGCGCTAGCAAATGCCGATATTTAATCAAAGGGGCTTAAGAAGTGCAACGCACTTAAGACGCATTTTGATTAGTAATCGGTATTATCTTGATTGCAAGAGTAGATCAGGATTATTTCTGAATTTTTCAGGATCTTTTAATTTGTCCTTATTCTTTTCGTACTCTTTTTCCAATGCTTCCCGTTTAACGTCTAATACTTCCGGGTTGAGCAATTTACCCATTTTATATTTAAGGACATAGTCTTCTTTCCCATCCGGTGAGTAAAACGTCCAATCACCATCTTCTTTTCCGGCATTAAAAGTAGCATCTATTTCTTTTTGACCATTTTCAAAAAAGTAATGATAAGCTCCATGTAAGGTGCCATGCTGATGTTGTGCGACTAAAAGTTTGGTGCCATTTTCATTAAATTTCAACCAAGGACCGTGTTTTTGGTCATCTTTCCAATGGATGATTTCAGAAATTTGTCCCCCCGGAAAAAAGATGGTTGTTTTACCGTTTTTTAATCCATCAACATATTCTTCGGTTGAATTAATGGTTTTTTTTACGGCATAAAACGTCCAGGTGCTGTCTTTTTTCGTCCCTATGTAATTACCTTTTGAGGCGAGGTTACCCTCCTCATCGAATAACTCGGCTTTACCATGCACGCTTTGTTGGTCATACACAATGCGTGCACTCATGACACCACCCGGATAATAGCGGGTTAATTCGCCAACGGGTTTATTGTCTTTAAAAGTGGCTTTGTATAAGGGTGAGCCATCGGTATAGCGCTTTTCCCAGGGGCCTTGTTTGCGTCCCTGCCCGTCCGTTTGATTATAATGAACCGGAATGGGTTTCACCGTTTTCTTTTTAGAAGGAATTGAATTTCCAAATACATCCATTTGTGCATTGGCTAATCCAACTGTAATCAACACTAATGCTGCTGTCATTAAAAAGCGTAATCTTGTCATATTCTTTACTTTCCCTGTTCGTGTACTAATTTAATGCCAAATGTTTTATGTGGATAAATCAAGCAGCACATATGTTATATTTCCTGAAGTTCGATTTGCTGCTATCGGGTATGAATACCCGTTTTATCCAAAACAGTTTCAAAAATAAAAAAAAATCCCGGCCTGAGCCGGGATTTTAGTATTATGATTTGATTTGAATTTACTTCACTTCTTCGAA
>JAEINY010000402.1 GCA_016342595.1 Marinilabiliaceae bacterium | reverse complement strand
TAAATCATTATATTAAGGAAATCACCGATATAGCATGATCGTGATATTTTCCACTTTTTCTTTTGCTAACTCACCGGTCCTCATATACTCGTTCAGCTCATCTTCCGTGTAAACTGATTGATACCGAAGCCACGTGTCAGGATTAGGCAAAGTACCCCAGGCTGCCGACCTCACAGCCCAAATTCCATCCTTAATTTCTTTCGGATAAACAACAGTGGAGTATGTGTGAAGATCATAGGATTCCATTTCCATCAGCTCATCTTGATATGGATAAAACATTGGATACTCGTTAGTAGGAACATTTGATCCGATCAATGGATCGTCCAGAGTAAATGCACCGTCATAATTCTCCAATTCAGGTGATACTGTATTAGGATATTGGCCGTATGCCGATGCGAAAATATTGAAACGCCGAAAACCCCAATAATAATATCGCAAAAGAATATCATAGTCTTTTTGGACAATGACTCCCTGATCATTTTGCCAACATTCATATTCATCATAGGTTGATTTCAAGAACAGGATATTATCAATGCCAGAAGCAAATTGCATTGCATTATCAAAGGACATTTTGCGATTTTCGACGACTGGTGTTCCACCATATATCCCAAAATATGCCTCCCAGGTCATAGTAGCCTGATCGGGCCGCATATTATTTTCTACAGCGTAGGTAGCATTATAGGATAACTGATGCTCCCCAGGATAAGCTTCCGTGCCAGTAAATACTGGTTCAGGTTCAACGGTCTCACTGGGATGAACAATGATTGGTGCATTATTTGTTACAACCTGTTCATTTCCATTTATTTCAGTGTCGGAAATAGTCTGATTGAAATAATCACCATTTTGATTAATAGATTTGTTTACCAGGCAACCACCCATCAAAATCATCAAAGTAATTACAAATAACATGGTTGCAATTAATACACCCTTGGCTTTGTCATTCTGTTTATCTTGAATGATTGTGCTAATTTCTGATAATAATTTGGTATGGTTCATTGGTAATACTCCTTATGAGTAATTAATATAGAGCACAACGGTACTCATTTGTGCTCTACTAGAAACAATATTGATTATTATTAACAATCAAGCATTTACGGGAAACGATCTCTCCACTTCAATTTCATGTACGGCAAGAACCACGGTAGATTCAAAGTCATCATGATTCTTAAATTCTTTGCCACTGAAACTGATCTGAAGAGATTCCAACGCCTTATTAATTGAACCTACTGAGGGGATAGATCCAAAAGACACATGGTATTTACCGATCAATGAAAAGAAGAATTCTTCGATGGTTTTTTCCCCAACAAATGGCTTTAACTTAACTGCATTATCGTGTGCTACTTTCTTGTTGAATGCATCCACCATTTTCTTCAATTCTTCAAAAGGGACAATATCTTCACTGTGCGAAATATTAAAATCTACAAATTCTGGGTCTCCAAAATCAAACCCGGTATCATCCAGAACCGTCACAGCAACATCGCCATCAGCATAGATACCTGCTACAACGCCCTCAATAATATCAACTACAACATGAATACGATTAGTCATATGAACTCCTTAATGACAAAACAGCCCTGCCTGCCGGCAGGGCTGTTGGGTAATTATCCATACTCCCCTTTTATCAAGGAGTATAAAAAAGCCACCCTGATAGATTTATCAGGGTGGCTAAATTCTGAAATTATTTATTCTTTGGTTTCTTATTATTTATTGGCAACTCTTCATCAAGTTGCTCCATTCTCTTTCGGACCTCTCGCCCAATGAGATTTACATCTGCAGGAACACTTTTGTCATTTAGAACAGCCCTTTTGGCTGCTTCACCGAAAGGATCAGGAATAACAACAACACCAGGCATTGTGTAATTTAAATTAGTCATAATATTTTTCCTCACTTACAATTATATTGTACTTGGCCTATATAAAATATTCAATAGAATTTCCATAAAATCAATGGTTTCCGTCAAAATACTTTTCGAAGTATTGAGATAGTATCAGCACATATTCGCTTATGAAATCAGTCAATGAAGTATCGTTTGAAGAAAATTGATTTTCACGAGAACTAGAAATAATCAATACCCCGATGGGCTTACCGCCAGTCATATTTCCCGGAATCGCCGCAGCGACGCAAGATGCGTAGAATTCCTTGTCGGAAGGCAAAGCTTTTCCTGTAGTGGCCGAAGGTTGGTTGGGATACTCACTGCTGATAATAACTCCATTAATCCAGTGAGCGTATCCGATATAACCAAATGGAGGTTTCCAGGATCTACCATGAACTTCAATACGGTCATCACATTTCCTGAAAAATTGCTCCAACTGATCTTCGTTTGCATTGTATAAATACAATGCAATATTGTATAAGTCAGAGTTTTGGAAATCAAACGCTGCAGAACGATAATGTACCAGAGGGTTCATTAAATCCGAAATATCTTTTTCACAATCACGTCCCTCGCGACTTGTATTCTTCAATTTATTAATATAGTTCAAGGACCATAAGATTATTGATGAGTATACAAATAGCTTTTCATACTTGTTTCTTTGTTTCTCTGCAGTGGCATTTAATTCGATAAATGCCTCTTCAATTTTGTGGATATTCGTTGCTTGAATAAATGATTTAATTTTCAGTGTGGCAAATATAGATAAGCCGCCTAACATCATATGTAATCCAAACAACAAATTAGTAATACCCAAAATCGACAATTTGAAGTATTAAAAAGAGATATTATAAAAATACCATATATTTTTCTGGAAACTATTCCTGCTTAATATGGAAAACGCATTTCTGTCGCTTTTTTTAGTTAAGGTCAATGCGTTTTGCGGTTAAAATAGACGATGTTCATTACGAACCAGCCTAGAGTAGAGTCATGTTAACCAAGGGTTCTTACTCCAAGCATTGAACGCTACGGTATTCAGGACGAATATGAGATTGTGTTTATCCAAACGATAAGCAGGATTAGGTAGGCTAATCTTGATATGGTTTGGGATCAAAATTTTGCCAATTAATATTCCTTATGTGTGCAAATCTCTGTGCCATAACTTCAAAAGCGGTTGGATTATTATCAATTAAGACAAATTGCCTTCCCAATTCATGAGCAGCAATACCAGTAGTACCACTTCCTGCAAAGAAATCTAAGACGGCCCCATTTTTAGGTGAAGAAATCTGGATTATTCGTTTTAATATGCCAAGAGGTTTTTGTGTGGGATATCCCGTTTTCTCTTTACCATTTGTAGGAACTATTGTGTGCCACCAAGTGTCAGTCGGAGTTTTTCCGCGTGCTGTTTTTTCCGGTCCCACAAGACCAGGAGACATATAAGGAATGCGTTCCATATCATCATAATTAAACACATAATCTTCTGGGTTCTTTACATAAACAAGGATGTTGTCATGCTTGGTAGGCCATTTCTTTTTAGAGCGTGCTCCATAATCATAAGCCCAGATTATTTCGTTTAGAAAACTATCTCTCCCAAAGATCTTATCTAATAAAATTTTGCAATAGTGAACTTCCCGATAATCAATGTGAAAGTATAAAGAACCATTAGGCGCTAATACCCTATAAGCTTCCAGTAACCTTGGCTCTAAAAAATCCAAATAGTCATCAAATAAATCGGAGTATGACTTCGCTCCGATCTTTATGGTTTCATATCTTTGACCTTGAAAACCTATACGGTCACCGTTATCTGAACGAACAGTTTTAATTTGTGTGCGTTGTTGAACTTTCCCAGTGTTGAAAGGAGGATCAATATAGATTAGGTCCACAGTTTCAGATACTAATCCCTTCAATCCCAATAAATTATCACCAAAAATAATTCTGTTTTCCATTTGCCTCTTTATAATTATTTAATATTTTTTGAAAATTAAAAGTATCACCCGGATTCCACGTCTAATATATTTTGCCAACAAATTCACCCCAGAAGGGTGATGGTTGTGGCTGAACACA
>JAEINY010000401.1 GCA_016342595.1 Marinilabiliaceae bacterium | reverse complement strand
GGAGAATCATGTTCAGAACTGAATTTTCTTTGAGTTATATGCGAGGATATTTAACCTCTGGCAAGCTGTTCTAAAAACGTGCTTACGTTAAAGTAAAAACGTAGTGACGTTTTCTTCAAAACATGCTTACGTTTTTTAAAAACATCAGCATGTTTTTTTGTCCTTATAATGATATCTGGTTTTCAGTATATTAGTTGTAGATCCAATTTTCAATAAGGCGGAGAGCTTTTATTTGGAAAATAAACATCGGTATTGTGTGTCCACACTTGAAATTTAGAATTTCACTTATTTATAGATATTTTAAAATTTGCCTTTGTTAACGCATCCTGGTCATTCGTAAACTTATCCCAGTGACCCGTTTGCGAAAAAGAGGGGATTTAGTAAAGTCAAACCATTGCACGAGAACTGCTCAAATATGCAAGAGAGCTGGTAGAAATTACCGGAGAAGTTCATGGAAATGCCAGAGAACGGGTAGAGGTTGCCGGAGAATTAAGAAAAATTGCCGGAGGACGAACTGAAATTGCCCGAGAGGTGGTGAAACCTTCCGCGGGATAGTGAAATAGGGCATTTCAGTATTTTTGCAACCAACCAACTGGAAAAGCGATGTAATACAAGCTGCTGTTGTTGATTGGCTGATGACGAACGCCGGTAAACCTATCAATAAAAAAGGAGTTACTTATTTTTTGTTGGATCCTGACGAGTATCAAACACCCTGTTGATATAAACAATGGGGTTACTGGCACTGAGACGGTATGTTATTTTGATGTTCTTTTCGATCAGCTTTTTATACTGACGTTTCATATGCTTAAATTCTTCATCTATAGCACCTATTTTGACAAACTTTCCATCAGAAAGAACATCTACTTTATCAAGGATGCCCTGAACAATGGCAAAGGCTTTTTCTTCTCCAATCTGCCGGGTATAAAAATCATAAACTTGCCGCAGGTCTTTGATGGCCCTTGAGGTCCAGATTATTTCGTAGATCTCCAATTTAAAACCTCCTGTTTTAATGACCGATGAGATGTAACATTGCCATTTTTGACATCCTCTTCCGACTCCTCAATCATAGCTTCGTTAAGAAGGGCTACCATCTTGGTATAAATATCATCAATAACAGGATCTTTTACTTGATGTAAATGACTGTGTATAAAATCTCTCTTTTCAACAGTGTTCATGACTTTCTCAGTTTGTCTATTACAAATTTAATAATTAATATCCATTTTCGGTTTGATTTCAGCGAATGATCTTTTCCCGCTCGCCGAGCCTTTTTTTGATTGTGACTACGGGGAGCGGTCGGCGTTGGGAGCGTTGACAAAGAAAAGGTAGCGGGTTTTGCTTTTTTTGTGATGTGCGCGTTTGAAGGTCTTGACTTCCTTCATGTCAGGGAACTGTCAACGCATCCCGATGATCCGTTAACGTGTACGGCTCATCCGGAAACTTATCCGGGTCACCGGGACAGGTTTCCTGGTCACCCGTTAACGTGTACGAGCCACTGGGATGCGCTGTCTGAACATCTGGAAAGGTGCGCAGAATAAGGGATGCGACGCTTGGAGAGCCCATCCTCTTTTTTTATGACATCGTTTTTATACCCATAAGGCCTTTATTCTTATTTGTGATTAGTGTTTGAAAATGTTGGCTGTGTTATGTTGGTTGAAAGCTAAGGAATAAATACGGCGAAGTGGAGCACTTCGCCGCGTTTTATTTGGGTTGTGAATTGGGGGAGGGTAGTCTACGCCGAGCTAGGTGATCTGGCCTTTAGTGTTTATCCAAATAAGAAGTTGGATTTATGTTATCGCTCAATTTCAAACACATGTAGAGTTCCACCCGCAGTGTTTACAGCCACCAGCTTGTCATTGGCTTTTATTTCTTCTATTTGATAGCGGTTATCATTTGTAGCTGGTTGTTCTGGATTAATGAGCAATTCTTTGGTTTCCAATAGCTGATGATTATTTAAATCAAGAACTCCCAATACACTTCTAATAGTTCCTTCACCCGATTTGGCTGCAAAATAAAGCTTGTCACCATAGAAGAAAGAATGTTCGCCATCAATAATCAGGTTTTTATCTTTTAGTTGGGATGACAGATCAATTGAATTGATCTCAAAATTTTCCGGATCTAATTGGTTAATGAATTGCCCATTCACTGTGAAAATAGAATCGTTGTGTTTATACAAATAAGCACCCATCTCAATCCGCTTTATCAATTCGCCAGTGTTGATGTCCAGACAAAGAGTGGCGTAATTTTCCCAATTGGGATCATATGCGAATAAAAAGAGTTTATCTCCAATAACATGAAGCAGATTCGCATATATGCTTACTTCACTTGAGCCCAGTATTTCATTTAGGTTTTGTTGCCATACAAACTTTTGCGTTGCTATAGAATAGGATGATAATAGATGCTCATGATTATTGTGTTTGAAGATAAAATAGCCAGATGAGATAATAGGTTTATCGAATGGTAAATATTCACTTTCGCTTATTTTTTTAGAATGCTCAAATAATGAAAATGCTTTGAGATCGAATTCTTCTTCGTGTCTTTTTAGGCAAAGGTATTGGTTGGATAAAATAGTTTCAAGTCCATAGCCTTCCTGTAATTGAAAAATCTTTTTACCCTCTAGATTTAACAATAGTGGATGATCATATACATAGTATGAACCTGATTCTGATTTTAAGAAAGTTGGATAGTATGATTGACAGTTTATATTTAAATCACAATTTGAAAGAATGTGTGAATCTTTCTCCATAAATAATTTAGAGCTATCCAACCAGTATTGTCTTATGTTATTGTATTGATTTTCTGATATAAGCATTAGTTAAATATTTTATTGTAATTTTCATTCACAAACCGTTGAATAATAGAATCTGTTATTTTTTCTCCCTTTGATATATCAATTCTAAAGAAATTCATAAGCTTGTTAGCTGGTAACTTAATAATTATTTCCTTATTTTCCTTCAGCATCTTAGCAAAATTCTCTTTTGTAAAGTTTTGTCCATAGATGCGCCAGCGCAATTGATTTAGCGAGGTGGCGCTAAATAGATCACGCTCAATAAACTGCTCTTTAATGGTTTTGGCGGTTACACAATTTTCACAATTTTTTACTTCAATCTTTTTAGCCACTTGAGTTCCATTATATGTAGTTATCTCTACTGTCATGTCATCAAATGATTTATTGCCTCGCATGTTATCTACAGCTATCTCAAATTTAACGGTTTTGTTTTTTAATAAGTCAAATTCATCCGATAAAGCTTTTACAACACCATGTGCCCCTTGAACTTTATTACTGTTGTTACCCTTTAATTGCAATTTATTTAGGATGTTGGAGGTGAACTCTTCAACTTTTGTATTGGGTGTATTATCAAGTTTTAGGATAAACGTGTTAAGGTCTTCCAGCACGTTTGCAAAAGAAGCTTTCGAATGACCTTGTATTTTTGCCAGGGCTTCATCTGTCAATCCGAGTTGATCCAGCGATTTTGAAGAACGTTTCTTGATGGTCCCAAATGCTGATAGAGCATCCGGTTGTTTAAATAATGAAGTTCGGCCTTGATCAAGAAGGGTGGAGCTTATCTGTAATACTTCATCCTCATTTTTCAAAAGTAATTTGGCCAGATCAGCATCACCATCGATAGCTTTAATAAATTCATCTGCATAATCACCAAGTTTACTTACTATTTTATTTCTAAGTGATTTGGAGACAATATCTGAAGCAATATCACCAACAGCTCGAGGTGATGTCCCCAACTCCACATAGTTGTCCGAAGCATTAACGTCATTGCGATAGTTAATCGTCAGGAATTCTGATTTTACACAGGTACCTTTCAATAGACAAACAGTCAGGCTAGTGTGAAATGACTAAAAAATTAATTTTCGTGTTAAAGTTCGTGCTTATCAACAGGGTGTGTGGAAAAATGTAGTATTTTCAGGAATTCTGATTTTACACAGGTACCTTTCAATAGACAAACAGTCAGGCTAGTGTGAAATGACTAAAAAATT
>JAEINY010000400.1 GCA_016342595.1 Marinilabiliaceae bacterium | reverse complement strand
ACAGCCGGTGTCAGATTGGTACTCTTTAATAGTTTCAGATAGAGGTTTTTTTCCGCATCATTTTGTTTGGATGAAAATTCTCCCACCTGATATTCTTTGGAGTCGCCGGTCACCGAGTAGCGATAGGCCACAGCCAAAACTTCATCCGCATTGAGGGCGGAGTTCAGTGAGATGTATCCCAGATCCTTATTAAGGGTATATTCTGTTTCGGACAGGCGACGGGCATTTTCCAGTTTCTCGAATTCCACGCCATTATTCATTTGTTCACCAGCTAAAGTACCGGTGACCTGGTTAATGTCGCGCACCCCATTATTTTCATCAAATTCTTTATAAAGATTATTGCTGGCATTGACAGGATAGCTGCTATGATCCGGATCAGGGGACCATTTTTTTTTATTTCGAATGCGGTCGGTCTCTGCCAAATCTAAAAAAGCCACCACATTACGCGATTCCGTCACATTACCAGTACGGTTGGTGACCCACACTTCAATCTGTTGAATGGTGGTATTGGAAGTGATGTAGGGCAATTGCTCCAGGGCTTTGTTATAGCCTTCCCTGAAATGATGGGCCAGGAAAAAGTGACGGTTACGATCGTATTGGTCGGCCTGAATTTCAAATTCCTGGGCTTCGGCACCCCCCTCGATGTTCATCACCTTGGTTTCACCTTTTTGTTGCGAAAAGATACTGGTCACGGTCAGCTTACCGAATTGCATTTCGGTCTTGACCCCAAACAGACTCTGGCTACCGGTGATCAGCGTTCCGGGTAATGGTAGTGTCACATTACCGGCTTCTACTTTTTTGAGGATGTCATCTTCATTGCCTTCGTATTCCAGGTTAATCTGATTCTCAAAATCAAAGGTCGCTTCAGTATTGTAATTAACGCCTAGCTTCAGTTTGTCACCAATGGTACCGGTGATGTTCATCTGAATCATCTCCTGGAAATCAAAAGTGGTGGTTTTACGCATGCGTTCCTGAAGGGTGGGGTTGTCCAGCTTGGTGCGATTAATACCCACTTTTAGCTCGGCCATCCCTTGCAGGCGGACATCTATTTTATTACTCCCGAAAATACTTTCAAAGGCTTCGCCTCCCACATTCCAACTGGGGTTAAGCAGCGATGATCCCCCTTCGGCATAGACTGCACTTTCATTTTGTTTTTCACGCCAATAGGAAAGAATAGAGCGACGGGTGTCGGTATTCATGTAATCTTCCAGCGGCATGGTGTAAGGAAGCCGCACATCCATGTTGCCCACTTTCCGGTAAATGGTCACATTACCGGTTTTATAATCATATTCTGCTGAGTAATCCAGGTTGGAAGGATCATTTAAATCCAGTCCGCGGTTCTCTTCTTCCTCCAGCAAGGGATTACCACTGGCATCTTTTATCTCATATTTGAGGTCAACGGGCGGAACATCTTTCGTCGTGTCGGGTTGTTGCACTAAGAGATTGGGTAAACGGATGTCGATACCGCCTGTATAGGGGGTTGCACTACCAGCCCATATCAGGCCGGTGATTGCGAAGAGGATGGTTATATTTCGATATAGTTTCTTCAAAGGTTGATCCGCCGGTTTGATCTACAACATCTTCAGTGCTTGCTTAATCACCTGCTCTACTTTCAGATCAGGGGATTGGCTGGTGATTTTGTCAATGGCTTTTTGTGCACTGTTTTTTGCAAAGCCTAGCATCACTAAAGCAGATAACGCTTCGTCACTGATTGTATTGTCTTGTGGGGCGAATAATTTTTGATCAACCGGTTCTTTTCCTAACTTATCTTTCAGGTCGACAATGATGCGTTGAGCCGTTTTGGCACCAATGCCTTTAATGCCTTTCAGCTGGTTGACATTATCTGTGAGAATATAGCCTCTGATCTCTTCGGGCGACATGGAAGAGAGCATCATGCGGCCGGTGTTGGCGCCAATGCCCGACACAGAAATAAGAAGGCGGAAGAGTTCGCGCTCTGCCATATCAGCAAATCCATAGAGGGTATAGGCATCTTCGCGAATGTGCTCGTGAATGTAGAGTTTGGCCTCCGTTTTACCTTCCAGCTGGCTGTAAGAGTGTAGCGATATGTTAATCAGGTAGCCCATGCCATTGATGTCCAATACTAAATGAGCCGGGCCTGTTTCGGCAATTTTACCGTTGATGTATTCTAACATGTAATTGTTAAGGGTTAGTTCTTAATGATTAATTATTAATGGTGAATGATTAGATAAATTCATTAATAACTAATCATTAACCATTAATCATTATTATTTCATGTGATTCCAGCCTTGCGCTTTCAATTCAATCTCTTCACCGGCATTGGTCACCAGGCAAGCGCCTTTGGACTCTTCGGTGATGTGTCCGACGATATAAATTTTGACATCGTGGTCACCTTTGAATTTTTCATAGTCGGCCAGGCTCACGGTGAATAACAATTCATAATCTTCACCACCATTGAGGGCGGCCACCAATGGATTCATGTGCATCTCTTCGGCCAACATAGCCGTGGTTGGGTCTACCGGTACCTTATCTTCATAAATGCGACAGCCCATTTTCGATTGTGTGCAAATGTGGAGCATATCACTTGATAAGCCATCCGACACATCAATCATGGAAGTGGGTTTAACACCTAACTCATTTAACAAAGCAATCACCGGTTTGCCTGCTTCGGGTTTTAGCTGCCGTTGCAACAGGTAATCGTACCCGCTCAGGTCGGGTTGCACGTCCGGATTATCTTTGAAGACGCGTTTTTCGCGCTCCAGCAGTTGCAATCCCATATAGGCAGCACCCAGATCACCTGATACACAAATCAGATCGTTGGGTTGAGCACCACTTCGATAAGTGATTTTATCGGTCTCTGCTTCCCCTAAGGCGGTCACACTAATGGTGAGTCCGGTGAGCGAAGAGGTGGTATCACCACCTACTAAGTCCACGTCATATTCATCACAGGCAGCATATACGCCGGCATAGAATTCATCCAGTGCTTCCACCGACATTTTTGAGCTCAGACCGAGTGAAATAGTGATTTGTTTCGGCGTGGCATTCATGGCATACACGTCGCTCACATTCACCACCACAGATTTATATCCCAGATGTTTTAGGGGTGTGTAGGTTAAATCAAAATGGATGCCTTCCAGCAGCAGGTCTGTGGTCACCACTGTTTTTTTATTGGTGTAATCCAAAACTGCGGCATCATCACCCACACCTTTTACAGTGCCTTCATGCTTCAGTTTGATGTTTTCCGTCAGGTGACGAATCAAACCAAATTCTCCCAATTGTCCCAGTTCAGTTTTTTTTGCCTCGCTCATAATAAGTGCAGAATAGTAAATTCGTGCAAAAATAGTAATTATTGTTCAGAGTGAAGAGGGACTGCTGAAGTTTATCAGGATAGATAGGTGTAAAGTGATTGTTTAGATGGAATGAGGTGGTGGGGCGGTCTTGAATAGTGCCTGGTATATTTGTGGTGTTTGGTAGCCAGGTGTGTTTCTCCTCATCCCGGCCTATACCTATAAGGAGATGTAGGACTTGGGCAATTTCGCTTATTTTGATAATTCATCAAATTGTTACACAGAGTTTGGGAGAAAAAGCAAAAAACAATAAGGACACAGAATATTTTCATTAGTAAGGTTTTGATAATTTTCTTCATTAAATGTAAAAGGCTCTTTGACCGTTTCTTTTTCCTGAGCTTGGCGCTCTCGGGGTAACACTTTTTTAAGTAAGACAGTCCGGGTGAATGCTCACTTTGGCGGGGCCATTATTAGAGTTATCTGCACGACTTCTCCTGACGGCCGCACGTCATCTCTTGTTGGCCGCAAGCCTTCTCTTGGTGTCCGCAAGTCATCTCTTGTTGTCCGGGACGGCGCTCTTGTTCTCCGGGTGGGTTCTGTGATTCGCCGCATTGCTATTCGGGATGCTTCAGAATTGATTTGGGTGGCCCGCGAAAGGATTGTGGTTAACCGGGACGTTTCTCGTGTAGGCCGCAAGCGTATTGTGAGGGGTTCTAATGGATCTTTGGTTGGTCGGGA
>JAEINY010000399.1 GCA_016342595.1 Marinilabiliaceae bacterium | reverse complement strand
CTAGACCCGAAAGTGTCAGGGTTTCTTTTACAGGATTCGGTACGACCTTCAATGTCGACATTCTGTTTTTCTGAACGAGCGTTGAAACGCCAGGCGCAGGTTCCGGATCATTTGAAAAAACAATATCATCCACATACATCACATGCTGCTCTCCTACTTCATAGTCCGGGCGCAGAATCATGCGTTTCATCTTTTGTCCCGTCAGGGCTTCAAAGTCAAACACCAAGTCTTCCCATTGGCTAACTAATGTTTGTTTTTGCAGACTCGCCTGATCGGGATTACTCCCTTCCACGGTGAGCAATTTTAAATTCACCGGGGTAATGCGTTGCTTATACACTTTCATGTGTACATAGCGGGTAGTGAGTTCAAAGTTACCCAGATCTGCCCCTGATGATTTACCGATGAAAGCCCCGGCATAATTCTTAGCCAATTTATTGGGTCGAACTATTTTCAATAGCTGGAAGCCCCACCCAGAAAACCAAAAAACTCATCAAAACCCCGATTGGTCGGAAACAAGGGGTCGGATTCACCCACATGCCATTTACCTATACAGCCGGTAGCATAGCCCAAGGATTTCAATAATTCCGGGATAATACTCACGTTGGTTGGAATACCCGGTTCAATATCCTTGTGAGCTCTAAAAGGCCCGGGATTATCTTCGAAACCAAAACGGTGCTGATACCGACCAGTAAGTAGCCCGGCCCGGGATGGACCGCATACCGGTGCTGTGGAATAGCCGGCAGTAAAAAACACACCGCCTTGTGCAATACCATCAATGTGAGGTGTTGGTATTTCATTTTGTAAGCCATGGTAGGATACATCCTGGTTACCCAGGTCATCAGCCACAATAATAATGATGTTGGGCTTACTACGGACATTGTGCTCCTTGGCTGTATGGTTTTTAGCAAATACAAGTGACGGAAATAAGAGTATTCCCAGGACTTTGATATTTAAACTTAAAGGATTCATATGCTTCTATAGGATTAGGGGAATTAGGCACACATCATTTGTAATGTAAGAATTCGGCGTTCTTCATTTGTTAATCGAAATTCATCATTTGGTTCTGGCTCGCCCAGCTTAGCAACATTTTTTAAAAAAAAGGGTATCCCTTAAACAAACTCCAATAGGGATACCCTCTTTCGAAAATCTACCTCTTAATTCTTGAACACTTTATAGGCAGATGATCGGTTTCCGGCTTTTACATGAATAATATAAATGCCCTTGGTAAATTCCGGCACATCTACTTTTTGAATAGACGATCCTCTTTTTTCCATTATTTTTTTACCGGTTACATCGTAAACCGTTACTTCTTGCACATCTACATCACCTACTAATCGTACCTGACCATTACTTGCAAAGACCTTAAGGCCAACAATGGGCTTATCATTTAGTCCTGTAGCACCACCAATGGGCACCACAATATCATCTATATAAAGGGTAATATCTTCTGTTTGATCACCACCACCAAAATTCAATTGAAACAATAATTGAGTCCAGGGAGTAGTGGTTTGTGCCAATGCCCCGAAGGTAAAAGATACATCCTGCCAACTTCCGTTTACCGTGGCATTCTGCCCATCATGGGCTCCTCCAACGATCACCCCATTCACGACTTTACCTGTTTTACTTTCATCCGTATTTTTATCTACCCGACAACGCACCCTTTTGGTTCCGGCACTTCGATAATATCGGGCGGTGATCACATTATGAGTGGCATCCAGTTGAATGGATGATAGGGCACTGGTTACAGGGCCCACGTAAGCAGCATCGCCGGCGCCTACCACAATTTTTAAAACGATGTTGGTTGGATTCCCTTCTTCAATGGCATATTCGGGAGTGCCATTAGTAACGGTGGCGCCATTCATGCTCCAGTCTGCAGAGGTTTCACCGGCTGTTCCTTCTGAAAAATTAAAAGTATGTGTACCTTGTCCGTACGTGCTAATAACACCTGCAATAAATAGAAATAATAGTAAACTTTTTTTCATAACGTGGATCTTAAATTAAACTTGATTTAAACTTACGATCCAAAAATAGTGACCACATAAAGGAGGGAGAAATTCATTGCCTATATACCAATTTCATGCCCCAAAATCACTTTACATATCACCACAACAGCAGCTACCCAAAAGAACTCACATAGCTGTTTTTCTGACACATACAAATCCTAGCTTTTTAATAACAAAAATGAATATTAACAAGTTTATGCCAGTCACGTTGCAGCAAATACGACTCAAAAATGTGCTTCAGTTTTCATTTCTTCAAGGCTCTGTCATAATCAGAGGTTGAATAATGTATTAAAAATTCAACCCATTTCAGGGTTGGGTTTACATATTGCCAATACCATGGGTTGTCACACATGGCTAATATTGTTGGAACGATGGCTATCGTACCGCCTTGCGGTTTCCTTGCAGCATAACAATCCTGAAGGGATTGAACAGCAATAGCCACGGGTGAAACCCGTGGTTTCAACATAGTGTAATCAAGAACTCTGGAGGAGTTCAACCCTTAATTATGACAGAGCCTTCTTTAAAAAGCAATTAAAAATTCAGTGAGATTATCTTCCGGTTTTAACTCAAGCCGCTTTCTCAGTCGATAGCGATGCACTTCGACACTTCGGGGTGAGACACTTAATAAAGGCGCAATCTCTTTGGTAGTCAAATTCATCTTCAGATAAGCACACAACCTCAAATCTTTCGGTGTGATAGCTGGATAGGCTTCTTTTAAGCGACTGAAAAAATTAACGTGCGCCTGATCAAAATACTTCTCAAAAGTATCCCAGTCTTCGTTACTGGTCATATCCCGCTCAATCATCCGGATGAGTTTCTCAAAATACTTTTCAGGGAAACGATATTGTAAAACCTCTTTCTGACGGATTAATTCTTGCTTTAACTCCATCAACACCTCATTCTTTCGGATACTGGCCATGGTGGCACTGGCTAACTGATTCGATTTAAAAGCCAACTCTTTTCGAAGATTATCATTACGTAGCTTGACCATCTCTTTTTCAGTCAATAAGCGTTGCTCCTCCTGAATCTTCATCAACTCTTTATGTTGAGTGCTTAATAAACGTTCCTGCTTTTGCCGGTTATGGCGCTTCACCTTTTTAATGCTCACAAATACAATGATACCCACCAATAATACGAACAGGACTATTACCCAGGTGCGGGTGTACCACAGTGGGATGATTTCAAAATGATAACTTCCCGATCCCACTACATTTCCAAACGCATTATAAGCTTTCACCTCCAAATTGTAGTTACCCGATGGTAATCGCGAAAATGAAATTTCATTGGTGACCTCCGGTTTACTCCATTGGTTATCTAAACCATTCAAATTAAAAGAATACAACAATTGCTTACCTGAGGAATGCGCCGAGGTCACTTCAAAACTCACCTGGTTACCACGATAAGGGATACGTAACTGTTTCTGATCCCCCTGAACCGGATGTTTAATCTCCGCTTTGTCTTTATAAGTATACGTAATTCGTTTAAATCGTAGCGATTCTGCCGTAGCTGTAGCATTTACTAACTCATTACGGATAAGAGCCACTCCTTGCTCCAGACAAATGATAGAATGCTGATTGGTAATGGGCACAATGTTCTCAAATTTCTCCACCAGACTCATACGTGGATCATTGAAATAATATTCCATGACTTTTTCCAACTGATTACTCTTCCAGTTGAATAAGCCTATCTTACGTGGCAGGACAAACCAATAGCTATCCTCATTTTGTTGGATGATGCGATGGGCATTAGCAAACACTCCCAACGATGCATTTAGTTGATCATAAACAACAATCGAATCCTTTAAATCATCATAGGTATAAATAACCTTGCTGATCATGACTCACCGCCCAGTTTTTACTCAGCGCCCCATATTCATATTTATCAATATTGGTGACCTCGGGTGAAAAG
This sequence comes from Marinilabiliaceae bacterium, assembly GCA_016342595.1. Lineage (GTDB taxonomy): Bacteria > Bacteroidota > Bacteroidia > Bacteroidales > Marinilabiliaceae > JAEINY01. The sequence continues at coordinate 97 of JAEINY010000399.1, read as the reverse complement.
GGTACATCAAAAGCAGTGGCCTGCGGTATACAAAGCACAAGTATCAAACCAATACATGATGATTTGATTAGATCATTTAGGCAAATAAAAAAATTCA
>JAEINY010000398.1 GCA_016342595.1 Marinilabiliaceae bacterium | reverse complement strand
TTCCTGACCCCATCCTCGCTTTCTGTTGTTGCCGCTATTTCCAGATCATGCAGGGCATCGGTACGCTCCAACTCCACAATGGCTCGGGCAGCCGCTAAGCGAACGGCACTGTTTTCATCACGTATCAATCCGATAACTTTCTTCTTAGCTGACCAGGCAGATGACTCCACCAGCTTAGTGATGGCTTCCACTTTTTCATCCGATGAACCCCACAACATTTGATAATACTGATCTTGTTGCTTGAGGCGTTCTTTGGTAAAGAGTATTTCTTCCTGATAAATCTGAGGACGAACCACGGCATCACTGTAAGACACTAACTCTTTGTCCAATGCCCAACGTACCATGCGGGGAATCATCCACCGCATACCTGGTGTATTTTCCGGATGCCCTACAAAAGTGACCACCTTCCCTTTTCCGGCTTGGGTAACTGTGATGAAAGGCCGGTTATTAGTCATATTGGCAGGTGTACCTTCTATGGTATGGACATCACTTAACATGGTTGACAAAGAGGTGCCGGTGTATGCAGGTTTTTCAGGAAATGTTAATACCGGTCCTTCATAGTATTTGCAGTAGAAAAGTTCCTTCTTCTTTAGTTCAGGAAATACTTTTTTCCCTTCGTCGGTCAAAGAGAATTTCACCAATCCATGTCCGCGGTGATCATGTTCTATATCGATGGCTTGAAAACCACTTAAACCCAATGAAGGATATCCTTCCGTTTGTGATAGCAGATAAGACCCGGCACAGATACCTAATACCCCTTTTCCATAAATGGTTACCAGTTCCTGAACCCGCTTCATGCCCAACTGTCCCAGCTTAATGGTTTGCGCTTTACCCGATCCACCTGGAAAAAGAATTAAATCATACGGCAGAATAGCATCCGACATGATGGTGGCGGCTCCAATAATCTCAGGATCGATCTGATCATCGATGCGTAAGGCTTCATAAGCGTCAGTAATACAACCCGGGCTATCCCCATTGGTATCAAATATACCGACACGAATTCGTTTTTCAGTCATTTGGCCTTCCTGACTGGCTGGTTGACGTATGCAACCCATCATTGTAAGGGGAAGAAGTGCCCAAAGAAACATTTTCTTAATCATAGAAACAGGTTTAAGTAGTCTAAGGAATGGACGAAATAAGTGATTTATCCGAAAAGAAACAATGAGATATGCTTTGTGGAGGTTATACCAATTGTATAACAAAACGATTGGTAAACGGTATTAGTGAGTCATTACGTAGAATTGGTATGACACATGGTAACAAATGGTGCGTTCAAAATATAATAGTTACACAAAGCTGCACGAAGGAAACACAAAGGAACACAGAGAAAATATCTCATGACTGGCTGCATGGATGGTGTCATACCCCTCTGTGAACTACCTTGTGCTTTTTAGCTCAGGGAGCTCCGTGTAACATTTCCAGGCAACATAATCCAGCCCGATAACTATCGGGCCACAAAGACGGTTTCGCTTAGCTCAACCAAAGGACACACCATTCGATTATAAACATTATTTCATGAACGAGGTACTAATAGGAATCACAACTTTCTGATTGCGCCGTTTGTTGTCACGCTCTTGTAATCCTCAGGCTTCAGCCTGAGGTTAATGATCAACGCAACAGCTCCCCTTTTTCCATCCGGCCTGGTTCATCGAGTATTTGAATGGTAGAGATTTGTCCCAGGTTCTTCCAATCATCTATTTGCCACACCACTTGTTTATCGCGGGTTATCTCGAAGATTTGCGCCTGCTGGCCTTTATGCCCATGCCCACCCCAGTTACAAACAACAATGTTTCCGTTCTGCAATACTTGCAATCCAGCTACGAAACGTAAAGGATGATTGGGTAATTCCTCCTTTTCCAAACTCCATACAGTGGCACCTGCAGGATCAACTTCTACCATTCGATGCTGATCGCCACAGGCAATAAGCGTATTCCCATTGGCCATGCGAAGGGTGCAAAAATTATTTCCCTTGATCGCAAAGGTGCGTATGACCTCACCCCTGGAATCAAACTCCACCACCTTATCCCCGTTAAAATACCCCACCAAATAAGTTCCTTCCTTTGTTTTTCGCACATTACGGAACTGACCATGTGGATGTTTGGCGACAACTGGTATTTGAATCGTCTTACGAATACGTCCTTTGCGATCAATTTCCATCAGTTTGGCCGGATTCCCATTCTGCATCACCAAAAACCGTTTTTTCGATAAGGGGGATGCTGATTGCACTTCTGTGTTGGCTTCTCCTTTGTATTCCCACAAAGTCTCTTTCTGCATATTGATCAATCGCGCCCCGTGCCTATAACTAAACAAAATGGTACTATCTGAGAGCATGGATACATCGTTACACTCGCCCTGAAAAGGATAGCTCCATTCAATAACTCCTTCATGATTAACAATGACAATCTGTTTCATACCACTGCCGGAAGCCAGAAAACGGTGGCTATTTTCATTCTGGGCGTGTGATACTTCGGTACATCCGTGATAGACAAAGAAGATGCAAGCAATTAAAAACGTCTTAAAAAATAGTATTCTGAACATGGTGGATGGATTTATTGAACCTTGGATTGGTCTCTTAAGATTGATTTGTTTCTTCAAGAAAAAATACAGGATACCACCATAGTGATACCCTGTATTTCTATATATATTTCCTATTTCACTCACTCTTCGGTCATCACCACGCGGAAGCCGACAGTAACGACTTTCTGCCAAGGGTAATACCCCACTTGACCAGATACGGTGCTGCGATGGGGACGATCACGCCAGGAGCCTCCTTTCACGATTTTCCGCTCGCCTGGTTTGATAATCGAAGCCTTATTACTGGTTGCCGTGACGGGCGAATAATCATCCTGTACCCATTCGGCCACATTACCATGCATGTCATACAATCCCCAAGAATTAGACTGATATTGCCCCGGTTTAGTCACAATCTTCTGCCCATCATTGAAGGGTGCTTGTGGAATAAAGTTATAATACTTGAATAAGTGGTGCTTCTTACCCATTGGCTGCGGATCCACACCAATCACCGCGAAGTCTTGCAACTTTTCATCGGCCAGGTTGGCATAGGGTGAGAAATCACTTTGGGTATCTCCAAACCATAGTGCCTGATCCGAACCCGCCCGACAGGCCCACTCCCATTGCGCCTCTGTTGGCAATGCAAAGGTCATGCCTGTTTCAGCAGACAGCTTTTCACAGAATGCAGCGGCTTCCTCCCAGGAAACTCTGGCTACCGGTAATTCCGGATAGTTAATGGGATATCCTTTGGAAGTATGATCTTTCCAGAACTGTGCAATGAAACGACTGTCGTGCTCCGGAAAGAAACGGGTAAATTGCGCGTTGGTCACTTCAAATTGAGCCATCCAATAGGCCTTCTCAACTTTTTCAATGCCCTGAGCTTCCCCCTTATCGTTGGTTTTCACATATTCACCGGCAGGAATTTTCACCAGCTCTAAAACCATTCCATTTCCAAGATCAATGGTTTTCCGAATATCTCCTAAATCACTCTGACTGGACTGCGCCTGAGTATTGCTCATGGGCCAATTATCCAACTTGATATTCTTCTGCTTCTTCTTAACTGATCGCTGTGGCATCACCGGAACCGTATCTTGTAACTGCCGCATGTATTCCGCCATTTTCAATTCGGTTTCCAAATCCACTTTATAACCATAGAACTGATTGGCCAACTCTTGCCGGCGATCTTCCTGGTCATACTTGCAATATTCGGGAGGTGCAAAATGTGCATGATAAGGTACATTCAGATCAATCCAGGTATGCAGTCGATCCCACTCTTCCTGATTCAATTGCACTCCATGGTGTCCCTTTTCCAATACTTGTATCAATTCACTGGTCGAGGCATGGTAATCCATGGGTGATAATACATGCAGATCCGATTCAGGACCCGGTCGACGCACATAAGGATGCAGGGCTTTATAGGCCCCTGAGAGATTACGATAGCCTGCCTCTTTTTTATCACTGAAATCAGGTAACTCATTATTACCGTTGTGACATCCGGTACATTTGCGATCCAACACCGGTTGAATCTCATTCTTAAAGGCAAAAGGACGCACATC
>JAEINY010000397.1 GCA_016342595.1 Marinilabiliaceae bacterium | reverse complement strand
TTGGATAGAGCACTGCGTTACGGCCGCAGAGGTTAGGGGTTCGAGTCCCTTCAGGATCACACTTTAAGATTCAAAGACTTTCAAAAGCCTGTAAATCGTTAGATTTACAGGCTTTTTCATTTTGAGCCATACCGAATAAAAGAAGGCTAAAGCACTTTTTTTGTGACCTATTCGGTGACCTCATCGTTTTATTTAACATGAGGTCACGAAAAAGTTTGTATATTAGTAAGCACCAGCTTATTAAGTCACTTTTTATTCAGATTATTTTGATTGATTTTGTAGCTGTTTAATATCGATTCAGTGACCTGTCCATTATTAATTGGGTCATTTGAATGCAAAACCATTTAAACAAACCAAAAATCAACACCATGAACCAATCACAAACCTTCGGTGTGCAATTTGTCGTACGCCATAAAAGTAAAAAAAGTCCGCGGGCCGGTATTTACATGCGACTCACAGTAAATGGTCAACGTATTGAAATCTCTACTAAACTCTTCTGTCCTGTTCAGCTATGGGATAAAGCAAAAGAACGCGTTAAAGCGGATAAGGAGTTCTCAAACAGACCTATCAATGCACACATCGAACAGATACGTGTCAAAGTCATGAGTATTTACCAGGAATTAAGGATGGACAATAAACCTGTTTCTGTGCAGACCATCAGAAATCATTTCCTTGGCATCAAGGATCAGGGACACTCTCTTCAAAAGTTATTTGATTACCATTGCCAATCACAAGAAAATGTATTGAATAAGGGGACACTTAAACATTACCAATCCACTCGCCGCTATATGATTCTTTTTCTGGAGAGGTGCCACTCATCTGATGATATCTTCCTAAACGATATAGACTATAGCTTCATAACTGATTTTGAAGCCTTTTTACGCGGATATCAGCCTGTAGAAAGCGGACAACGTCCATTGGGTCATAATACCATCATGAAACATCTATGCCGCTTTCGCACACTTATGAATCTGGCCATCAAACTGGGCTGGATGACACACTACCCTTTTAAGGCCTATAAACTATCCTACAAACAGTCTGATCGTGGTTATCTCACTAAAGAAGAATTGAACCGGGTTGAATTCAAAACCTTCCGAATGGAACGGCTTCAACTCACCAAAGACCTTTTCATCTTTTCCTGCTATACAGGACTCGCCTACATCGATATTAGCCTTTTACAACCTCATCACATAACCTTAGGCATCGATGGTAACAACTGGATCTATACCCAACGAAAGAAAACGGAAAATCCGGTAAGAATACCATTGTTACCGGTAGCGCTTCAGTTGATCGAAAAGTATAAAGAACACCCCAGATCTCTTCATTACAATACACTCTTCCCTAAAATATCCAACCAAAAACTAAATGGATACCTAAAGGAAATAGCAGACATCTGCGAAATTGATAAAAACCTGACCTTCCACATGGCACGACACACCTTTGCGACTACCGTTACATTAAGCAATGGCGTCCCCATTGAAACAGTGAGCAAAATACTGGGCCATCATCGCATTGCAACTACCCAGATTTATGCCAAAGTAGTTGAAAACAAAATCTGTGAAGACATGCTACAACTGCAATTAAAGTTATCTAACCACAAAAAGAAAACAGCCCATTACTAAATATCACATAAATAACCACAAACCCATAGTACCATGAATTATATCAAACATTTACAGGAAGTGCTTATCAGGTTTGATAACATTTCTGAATTCAAGGCCAATCACATAACACTTTACCTGGCACTCTTCCGGGAATGGAACAGCCATAAGTTTGAAAATCCAATCTACGCCTTTCGTGATGAATTAATGGAACGAGCAAAGATAAAATCGAAATCGACTTATTATAAAATCATGAAGGAACTTCACAATCACGGTTTTGTTAAATACGAACCTTCTCAGGACAGGGAGTTTTCAAGCAAAGTGCACCTGACCATATTTTGGTCAAGTAGTGGTACAAGTTCTGACCAAAAATTGGTCACTCTTAAAAATCTTTCAAAACAAACACTCACTATAAGAAAATCAAATTTTTATGATAATAAAAACCAAGAAAAAAATGGATACCCAAGCCCTGATTACAACCAAAATCTAATTAACAATAATCAGCTATCCGAGCCAGACTATTGGGAAAATGAAAAGGACGATACAAATGAATACTGCATTCATGTAGAAAAGGAATTTATTCCGCCGATTTATTTTGAAGTTCAATCCTTTTTTCACGAACAAAACCAATCAAAATATGAAGCAGAACGATTTTTCAACCACTATGAAGCCATTGGCTGGTTAGTTGGCGGTAAAACACCAATGAAAGACTGGAAAGCCGCTGTTCGGTACTGGATATTGAATATCGACCGATTTACAAGTAAGAATCAGTTTACATCAAGCTTAAAGCCACCTGGTCACAAACCTTCAACTGACTACAGTATTCCTCTTTAAGGAGGAATACTCACTTGAGTAAACCCTTCGGGTTCCTCTGCGTTGACTCCTTTAACCTCAGTGTAACACTCTTTAATAATTCACCATACCCCTTAATCATTGAAAAAATGCACTACAAAATCCAAAACAACACCATCACCTACGACTTCCAAAAATCCCACGATTTCATCACGCAAAAAGGCAAAACCACAAATGGGCCCGCTTCCATCCCTACAAAGAAGATATGCCCATTATACGCAAGATTTTCGCCTATACAATTGGTGATCACACTAATACCATTACACAAGACCTCGCCCCCAGAAAAAGCCTCATGCTCATCGGCCCCATCGGCTGTGGTAAAACATCCCTGATGAGACTCATGCAGCTACTGCTACCGATACAACAATGCTACCCAATGAAAGCCTGTCGCGACATCAGCTTCGAATTCTAGAAAGACGGTTTAGATGCCATTCATCGCTACAGCAAACGCAGCTTCACCATAACCCCTGGATCCAAAACACCCAAGACCGTCTGCTTTGACGACCTGGGAGCCGAACAAAATCTCAAACATTTCGGCAGCGAATGCAACGTCATGGCCGAGATCCTTCTCAGTAGGTACGATCTCTTCATCTCCGATAACCTCATCACCCACATCACCACTAACCTCAACGCAGCCGACATTGAAAAGATATACGGAAAACGCGTCCGTAGCCGCCTCCGCGAAATAGTCAACATTATCTCCTTCCCTGAAAGCGCTGCAGACAAAAGAAAGTAACATCAAAAAATCATAGTTCATAAATCTATAATCTTAAAAGAATAATACCTATTGATTGCAACACAGTTATCCAATATTTCCGTAGGAATTACTGGGGAAAAGCACATCCTGAGCAGTTACCCATTGCGTATATTTAAGAGTTCCCAATATCTTTCCCTGATACTGTCACCTGTTGAAACATAAGTCCTGCAATATTTAGTTAAATCTTCTGAACTCTCTTTTAACTCAACACCCAATGCATACAACTTATGTCTGCTATTCTCATGCTCTTTTAACATACCGACATTTTGAAGTAAAGACAGCGACATTACTCCGATAGCAATTAATAACGCTATAATAAACACAAAGAATTAATTATGGGATTAATTATTTCTAAGTTGATTACCATTCTACTAAATTTTAGTTTATAAATCAGTACGAAAAGCTGTTGCATTGCATTCACATAAAAGCACAAACTTCAATATTAAATCTCTACAATGCAGCCATCTGCATATCAAACTTATGAATAATTTTTGACTCTTAAAACCATTTACACCTCTCATTTCCAGCCAAAGAAATATGCTTGAAGCATGTAAAAACACAAACGGCATTGACTCCTAACCATCAGGTACCTGCATGGCAGTCATTAAAAAAGGGCGCCCCTAAACAGGACGCCCTTTAAAGATTCAACACTACAAATAAGTTATTCTTTCATGAAAAACTTTTATTTCTTCACCAATTTACTTGTACGTATTACACTGTTACGCTCCATCTTCACAAGGTATATTCCTTTATCCAGGCCGGAAATATCCATGCGCAATACACCACCAGTTCCAGAAGCTACCAGCGTCCCACTAAGGTTATAAATCAACACCTTATCTGTTTCAACAAAATGAAGTTCATCTTTAGCC
>JAEINY010000396.1 GCA_016342595.1 Marinilabiliaceae bacterium | reverse complement strand
TACCTATACGGTTTGTTCATCCGATGAAGCATGCCTGAACCTGCTCGAAAACAGCCCATTTAAGGTTGCTTACAAAGCTGCCACATGCGTTTTCATTGATACCATTAAAATAGAAAACACTCCACTGACTGCTGAAATCACTTCTTCTCCCATTAAATGTTCCGGCGATGCCACTGGAAATGCTGATGTTACTATTACATCCGGCACACCTCCCTATCAATTTATTTGGAACACGGGGGATCGCACAGAAGATTTATACAATAAACCCGCGGGCTTATATTCTGTTGTGATTTCAGACGCCAATGGCCAATCGCTTGAACTAACTACAGAAATCACCCAACCAACCTCCATCAATATTATAGGCAATACCCTTCCAACCTCTTGTAGTAATGATGATGGATCCATTACAACAGAAATCACGGGTGGTATCCAACCCTATAGCATTAACTGGAACCATGGGGATACCGTTCAGAATTTATCTAACCTGGCCAGTGGCTATTACCTTCTAAAGGTGACAGATGCCAGTGGCTGTAGCAAATCAGCTGCTTTTAATGTGGCAACTCAATCCTCTTTAGTAGCATCTATTAGTTCTGATTTATTGGGCTGCCATGAAGAAGGGGAAGGCCAATTATCTATTTCGGTTTCAGGGGGTGATGAGCCATATAGCTACCAATGGGACAACGGAGGTACAACGACCACTGCTACCGGACTAAACAGTGGTTCACACAATGTGATTGTGACCGATAGTAAGGGATGTACCATTGAAAAGAGAGGGTATGTTCTTCTGAGAAACTTAAGCGCTTCTGCTTCGGTGACTTCACCAACTTGTTCTGATGAATCGGCTGGTTCCATCTCTATTTCAATTAAGAATGGCACGGAACCCTACGACATCACCTGGAGTACCGGTGATACAACCAGGATCATAGATGGCCTGACCGGTGGATGGTATTGGGTAGAAATTACAGATGCCAATGGTTGTACCTACAAGAAAAACATTCAGGTGCCAGGTCCTAAAACGCTTTCCTTTACATATAACATTGCTAAAGTATCGTGTGATGCAGCCGATTCAACCATTCTGGTGAACCTGAATGCTACCGGCGGCAGTGAACCTTACACCTATTACCACAACGATGTGACGATTGCAAATCCTTTCATAGTAAACTCAGAAGGCAATTACGACATTACGGTAGTGGATGCCAATGGCTGCACAACGACAGAAACCATTTCTATTATCAGACCTGAATCTAATTTCGAAGCCAGTGTACTGGTTAAAAACCCAACTTGCGAATCTCCAGCCTATGGATCAGGAGAAATAATCGTATCAAAAGGCGTTTCGCCCTACACTGCGACATGGTCAGATGGATCAACAGAAATGGTTCGTCATAATTTAGCCCCTGGCGAATACCAGGTATCCATATCCGATGCCATCGGATGCTCACAAGCCTATACCATTCAGGTAAAAAGCATTCTTCTCCCCTATGTGGAAATATTACCCCCGCAAACAACACCGGAGTGTCAGACATCCAACAATGTGTTAAATGCCATAACTGAAAATACGAGTCAAGTCAATTGGGCCATCAAAGATACGAGTGCTTCCTGGCGTATTCAAGAGAAATACACTAACTATATCGTCTATGATGCAGGTGAAGGAACGGCTCATTTTATTCTGGAAGGGATTAGTACAGATGGTTGCACACATTCTGACACACTAGCCATATCCTGTCAAGCTACGGATGTGGATAATCCTACAGAGCCCACCGAACCAGATGACGAAGAGGATAAAAAAGAGTGTGAGGATTTATGTTATTACCTGGAACCCGGAACCATTACACATGTCCAGGATGATTGTTATGAATATATGTTAACCGTTCATACTGATGGAACTTGCCCGCACGAGTTGTCTCATTTAGTATTGGGTATTGATGAAGGAACCGTTTCATCGGCCTCTAATTCTAAAGGATGGAAACAAGAATTAAACCTGACCGATCCAACCACAGGTATATACGGTTTTAAAATTGATAATATCTCAGGATTTGGTAAAGATGGCAATGATCAGTTTAACGTAACGTTTACAATATGTGGCATCAGGTCTTCTGCACCTCAACAATTCACAGTCGCTTATAAATCCGGACAGTGCATTCAAACAGATACACTGAAATTTAATTCCCCAATAAGCAAATCCATTCGCTTAAGCAGTTATCCAAATCCATTTATAGATCAAACAACCATTCAACTCATTCCCGCCGAAGCAACTAATGTAGAGTTAATCGTCTATGATATACATGGACAAATGGTAGAACATCTCTATTCCGGATCTGTGGAAACCGGTAAAAAGTACACTTTTGAATTCTTTGGAGGTCAGATCAAAGAAGGTATTTACTTCTACCGATTAGTGTATGGCAATCAGGTGAAGCAAGGAAAACTAATGAAGTATCAATAATAGCCAAACAAAACCATCATACCCCTCCGGAAGAGTCATCATTTAAATGGTGACTCTTTTTTTTATTCCTACTTGTTGATTTGTAAAAATAGCTCTACATTGAAACATAATTATCTCACAACACAACTAAATTTATCTACACACATGAAAAAAATTGTTCTAACTTTATCGTTCACCTTGCTGGCCGTTCTGTCGTTGCATAGCCAGGTCGACATTACCTACCAAAAACCCTCTGAAGAAATTCTTCAGTTAGCTGATGTACCGCTTCCCCCCAGAACAGTCATTAACCATGATGGCTCAACCATTGTCCTTTTATACCGCAATCAATATAAAAGTATCGCCGAGTTATCGGAGCCGGAAATAAAATTAGCCGGTATACGAACTAATCCGGTTACCAATATGTCCTCCAGAACCCGTTTTTCGAATAATATCAAAATTCAGAAAACAGGTGAACAAACGGCTGTTCAAGTAAAGGGACTACCACAAAATGCACGTCTGGCTAATTTCGACTGGTCGCCCGATCAAAGTAAGATGGCCTTTACAAACTCTGTTGGCACGGGAACAGAACTTTGGTACCTGGATGTTGCCACAACTCAAGCTCATAAATTAACGGAAGCCAATGTGAATGCTAATATCGGATCTTCATTCAGATGGTTTAAGGATAATCAAAACATCCTTGTGAAAACCATACCCGTAGATCGGGCACCACTGCTTAGTAAATCAGAAGCCATCCCACAGGGACCTGTTGTCTCGGTCAATGATGGCAAAAAAGCTCAAAACCGAACCTACCAGGATCTGCTGAAAGACAAAACTGATGAGGACAATTTCATCAAACTGGCCGAATCAGTTCTGATAAAAATCGATTTGAACGGAAAATCTGAGAAGTGGGCCGATAAAGCCATTTACCGAAGCTTCAGTTTCTCTCCGGATGGCCAATATGCGTTGGTGACAAACATTAAAAAACCATTTTCCTACCTGGTCCCCTACTATCGTTTTCCTTCAGAATATGTATTGATGGATTCAAATGGGAATAAAATCAAAACACTGGAAGAAGTGCCCCTGACAGAAGATCTGCCCAAAGGATTTATGGCTGAACGAACTGGCAAGCGGAGTTTTTCATGGCGTGATGATCAGCCAGCTACCATCTACTGGGCCGAAGTATTGGATCAAGGAGATCCGGAAGTGGAGACTGAATTCAGAGACGAAGTATTTGAATTACCGGCACCTTTTACCGGCGAACCACGCTCTTTGTTAAAAACAATCAATCGCTTTGCCGGCATCTCCTGGGGTGATGAAAACACTGCCATCGCTTATGACTACTGGTGGAATACGCGCAATACCAAAACGTATCGATTCAATCCGATGGATAATACCCAAAAGCCACTGGTTTTAATTGACAGAAATTACCAGGACAGATATGGCGATCCCGGCGAACCAGTGACTCACCGCAACCAATGGAACCGCGAAGTTCTGGTTTTGGATAAATCATCCATTTACCTCATCGGGGAAGGTCATTCAGCCGAAGGTAAAAAACCATTTGTTGATCGGTTTAATTTAACAGACAAGACAACAAAACGTATCTTCCAGGTGGAAAATAAAGACAAGCTGGAAGACATCAGTAAAGCATTGGATATTAAAAAAGG
>JAEINY010000395.1 GCA_016342595.1 Marinilabiliaceae bacterium | reverse complement strand
TCCGGGTAATAATAGGTACTGCTGATAAAAGAACCATCTCTTTGGGAGTACCAGAAGGCTTTACCGGTATGTCCTCCTGGAAGAATGGCCCCACGATCTTTTATAGATACACTGAACATCCGGGATTGGCTGTTATTGGAAATGATCAATTCATCACCCAGGGTAGATGATAACAGGTTGGTAGGCGCCCGCCCCTTTCCTGTGGCCGGTTCTGTTCCAATAATCGGGAAACGGTCATCCTCGCAATTGTATATGACACGGCCTTTATCCATATCGTACCAACTACCGGCTACAATACCATTGTTGGCCGGATAAGTACCCGTAAATAGTGCGGCATGACCAATGGGTGTTTCTGTATCAGCATGTTGAAAATGTGCATTCATATAATGAAGTCCTTGCTCCATCAGGTAACGGAAGCCTCCTTGACCCAATCGGTCTTTGTAACGCATGGGAAAATCACCCCGCATCTGATCGATGGTGATCTGCAGGATGAGTTTGGGTTTTTCATTCGATTCATATGATGCTTCTGTCACACTTGAAGCATCTGCATCTTTTTGACTGTACGCTGTCAAAGTTAACAGGAACAATCCCAATAGTGTTAAGGTTAGTTTTGTTTTCATTGAATGGAGTTTGTTTTTTGAATAGGGGATTGTTTTTATGGTTATGTTATTTATATCATGGATAACTCACGTAGATGACGTGGATAAAACAGTTCTAATAATCTTTATTTATCATAGGTATTGTCCGGAACTAACGCTGACATATCTATCAATGCTGCCTGGTTTAAAAGCAAACTTGTTCATTCAGAATATTGAACACCAACTAACAATTTGAAATTACAGCTGTATTTTTCACTTCTAAAATCTTCATTCGTTAATAGGCATTCTTAAATTCTTTCTTTTATATTATTTATCCCCAAAGGTCTCAGCAATACGAAAATAAAGCCCCCAGTCATCCTGACCAACGGCTACATCCATACCAATGTTAATTTTCTCGGATGGGATGGCCATGTATCTTAAACCAACACCCGCACCAGGGAGTAAGTCTTTAAACTTAATTTCACCGGGGCTATCCACAGCTGTGGCAACACCTGCAAATCCTACCATCCCAAACTTCTTATAAAAGTTCCAACGATACTCAGCCTGTATGTTATACACCTGTTCGGCCCGATGCTTACCATTGGTATACCCACGAATATCATCACGCCCTACCACATATTGACCTTCGAAGGGCACATCACCGGTAGCTACTAATGCTGTTGCCCTGGCAGCAATCACTTCTGTTTTACTTAAGCTGAAAAATTTAGTAATATCAAACTCATACTTATCAAAATCAAATGCTGATCCCCAGGCATCACGGTAATGGCCGGTTTTAAAATTCAGGTAATCACCACTGTGCGGATTATAGATAAAATCACGAGAGTCATGCGACAATACGACTCCCAAGTGGGTCATATCCTGCTTCTCAGGTTCACCTGATTCACCCTCTAGGTCGTAGCTCGTCATGATTTTTTGATTAAAATACTTCGCTCCCAAATACCAACGTTTATAAACCCGACGCTGTGCTTCAACGATAAAAAGGTCATGCAAGGAATTAAAGTCCACAAAACCACCAATACCTGGTTCGTAATATTGAAAATTAACCGACGCATCACCATAAGCCAGCGTGAAACGGTAGTTATCATGATCTAAGTAGAGCTTGGTATACAATGCCCAATACCAGGATTCATTGGTGGTATAACCCACCATGGCGCCGGCCATCGACAAGGGCGAAATGGTATCGTTGGGATTAACCCTGAAAAATGCATTGGTCAAAGCAGCTAAATTTAATTCCAATGCCGGATCGTAATTAATTATGGGCACGGCGGCGAATTTCACATTGTGCTTTTTCCAAAAAGTTTGTTTGGTGGTGTCTGCTTCAGCCGTTTCTTTCACAGGAGCTTGTGCAATACCGATGATTTGTGATAAAAGAACAATACTTAATACAAGTAGTAACTTTTTCTTCATTATTTTTTTTTGATTGTTTGACGTAAACCTGACAGGCAAAACACCTGTCAGGTCACATTCATTTTATTAATCCAGTTTCACAATATCAGCAGGCTTCCAGGTTTGATCAAAATAGGCATCCAATGGACCATATAAACGGATGTATGTAAACCACCCTTCACCAGGAATGGTCTTCACCCAGTTTTTCTCCTTTCCTTTAGGCGCTTCCGGTCCAAAGTAAATGTCGATGGAACCATCTTCATTAAAAACAGGATCGTCGTAAGTGCTGACACTTGGTTTATCCTGTCCGTTTTGTAATAATGAGCGTGTATCGGGATGATAAACGGTTACCGACCAGAAATCTTTTGCCGGGATACCGGCTGGTAAATGCATTTTATAGTTACCGTCACCCATTAGATAGTTATCTTTCCCATCGCGGTAAACACATAAATACTGAGAGCCTATACCCACCATTTTACGGGCCATAGCAGGGGTCACCACAATGGCTTCGTAATGAAACAACATACGGGCATCCAGTAGCAATGCATCACCAGCTTTAAATTCATGACTCCCACCAAAAAAAATATTTTCATATTTACGGTCGGGATAAATTCTTACTGTTGGTTCACGATGTGCATAGGCATTTGCTTTCGCTACGGCATCGCCAATCTTAATCCCTTCTGCCAGCATTTTCTTCATGCGATCATCCGGAGCAAATGCTTTCCCTTTTTCAATTCCAATGGCTTTTAACAGACCTAATTCGTAGGCCGAAAAAGCAGACGCAGGTTCGTATTGTACAATCTTATTTAACAGATCGAAATAGGTAATGTCACGCGGATGAGTGGTGTTACCACCTTTAAAAGAAAGGCTTTCATATTTAGCATCTTCACGTGGACCTGCGGCTAAAGGGTAAATTTTAAAGTTTTCTTTATAATAAGCGATTGCATCATCGCCAGTACCTGTGTTTTGTACAAAACCACGCACCATCACCCAATTGCGGTAGGTGGGGCATTCAAACACAAAATAACCGTCAGGGATTTCGCCATCATATCCCGGAGGCAGTAACAAGTATTTTCCACCTTTACCTTTATCGGGTCCCGCATTACCTAAGTCCGTAATATAGCGCATCCAGCCATCATCGACGATACCGAGTACATTGGGTGGGGTTTCAATAACCGTAGGACCATCCTTTTTTAAATCAGTAAATGCAGTCGAATAGATGCTTTCTGTATTGTATGTTAAGCCAAGAGCTCCAGATTTTCCATTACCCGGCTCCGTGTATATGCCAACATCTCCGGATTTTGTTAAGCCATAATCATTAATGGTGCTTTCAAAAATGGCATTTTGCGAAGCCATAGCCATAAAATCAATATAGGCCTGAGTACCTCGTTGAATATCTAATTGGTCGTAAGCTTTTGAAATGGTCGCTTCAGTTGGGTATCCCCCAACAAATTCATACTCGTCAGTACTACATTTTTGTGTCTCGTCTTTTTGTTTTTCACAACATGAAGTTGCAAATATGGTAACCATGCATAAAGGCATTAATAAATTTTTCATATTCATATTACATAGATTTTGATTGGTTAGTAATTTCTCAATTAAATAAACTTTCACTTACCGATTCGCCCAATTCGCTGTTGGCCAGGTAGTGTTGTATCGACGTTTTCTTACTAAAATAAAAGATGGCTGTTCTGTTATCTTTGGCCTTATAAATAACCCCGAAATCACAGAAAATGCTTTTGGGATTAAAAATGGGCAAATGCAGTATTTGATCAATCAGCTCATCCGGCGTTTGGGTTTCATCAAACGCCATCATCACTTCTTTGTTCTCTTTAACAATTCTGGATGGCAACCAGGGATTTGATGCCAATAATTTAAGAACCCTTTCTTTTACATCATCATATATAGTATCGTGGTGACCTTCGAAAAAGCAGATTTTAGTGATGCTGTTCTCACGCATCATTTCGGTCTGTTCGATCTTGAGTAGTTTTATTTTCATATGTAATTGTTTAATCAAAAAACTAACACCTATACTAACCTTTTTCCTAAAGGCCTGTCAGCACCATCCTTTTCTTTATTCCAATCGTTATTGCATTATTGTC
>JAEINY010000009.1 GCA_016342595.1 Marinilabiliaceae bacterium | reverse complement strand
TTCAAGTAATCTCTTTCGGGTTGGGTCGTTTTTCTGATAAAGTCCTTTTTGACTGGTGGAATGGTGTCGTTTTGCCTTTCATTGTAATAGGTGGTGAATCCCAAAAAAACAGGCTCGCTGCCAATGGAGTCTTTTACCAATATGGCTACATGAGGAAAGTTGTCATCAGTCATTGATAGTATGTCTAACATTTCTTCCGTTTCAACGATCCATTTTTCGTCAAACTCATAGTTCACCAAATGATTACTTTTCTTTGTATTCGTCTCAATGATGGATTGCGCTGATTGCACCAAAAGCCTTTCTTTCTTTTGTGAAGTCAGGTAGTCACCCCCAAAAAGGATCAGGAGCAGTATGGGGAAACTAGCCAAAAAAAGCCATCCAACTTTTTTACCTGCCTTTACCGCAGATTCATCTTGATTGTGTTTTTGGGCAATTCTGGTGAGGTTAAACATGATATTGATCATCAGCGCCGCTGCCATCAAAGCTAATATTCCTAAAACACTCATGTAGAAGGTTTCAGTCAGGTTTTCCCGGAATACCTTCAGTCCGAATACTTCAATGGTTATAAAAGTGAAAACCCAATAAATAAGAAGAACAATAGCTATGATTCCTATTGTATTACTGAGTCGTACGAGTTGTTTTGGATTCATTCTATGTCTTTTAGTTGTCTGCAAGCATTTGCCTGATTAACCGGTCACATCACCATCGCCGTTGTTTCATTTCCGGTCACTAAAACTAATCATAATCTCTAAAACCCCAAAACTATTGACCCTTACTTTTATTTTGATAGTTAGTTTTTTGAGGATAATAGTGTGCAACTGTGATAAAACAAGGGATTCCGTTTTATCAATCCCAATACCTGCAACCATAGGGTTGCGTTACACTCCACCCTATGCTTTTACAGTTTGGACCTACAGGCCAACTCCTAATACCAACGTCAGCGGAACATACGCCATTATGTGAAACCATATTTCTGTTCCCCTATGAATAGGGGAATCGAAGATCGAAGTAGCCTATTCAGAGGATAAGTAAAAACCAAAGGCGGGTACAAACCAGGCTTTTCATCTATGGTTAGATATGGATCACTTTTCCCTATAGATGGTTTTTCTACCGTCAGGAGGAGCCTATTTTCTGTAGAGGATACCTTTCTGCCGTCGGCCATCAACCTATATAGCTAGATGAGCCATCCCATTGGCCGGAAAACGATCTATACCAAAAACAGAAGGGTTTCTGCCGCAGAAAATGAATCTATACAGATATAGATCGATTTCCAACGGTTTGGAAACACCATTTTTCCCTACAGGCTACCTCCCAATGGTCGGAAATCTGAAGAATGGTACCGATTACCAATCAAATCCGAAAGCTATCGGATGAGCGATAAAACATAGCTCTTTGATTGCATATCGGCATTTACCACTAGTAATAAGCAAAATGCTTTATCAATCATTTTGTTATATTATTGGTATCACATTCAAGTTTTTTGAAAGATGTTTGATACCATGCTTATTAAGTGTAAGGACTTTTTTAATAAAAACGGAGGATGCAAACCTCTAGCTTGCGATTACCAAGGAAACACCCTAGGATCAGTGATTTAAAAGTGTTAGCCTATTACCTTTCTATCATTTAAATACTTCTATTATAGATTATCTCAACTTTTCCTGTCAATATGAAAGGAATTTCAGTAGATTTTCAATATCCAATTAGAGCTGATTATTTATCTCCATAATGAGCCCAGCCACTCAAAACATGAACCGTTACAACTCCTTCATTTATGGAATAAACTAATCTGTGCTTTTGATTAATTCTGCGAGAATATAATCCGGTAAGATTGTATTTTAATTGTTCAGGTTGACCAGTTCCGGTAGTTGGATGTTTCATCACCTCGTTAAGCAATTTTTCTATTTTCTTTAAAACAGCTTTATCTCCGGATTTCTTGTGTTTTTCTATATCGGACAAGGCCGTTTCTGAGAACTCTAAAGCATAGCTCATAATCCTAATAAATCACTTATTCCTTCAGGAGTTGTAACTCTTTTTACTTTTCCTTCTTCAACTTGCTTAATGCTTTGTTTAATTCGTTCAACCATTTCAGCATTAAAATAAACATCTTCTTCACTTATAGGAGTTAATGCATAAGCTTTGTCTTTCCCCCGTTGAACGATTATTTGTTCACCTTTGTCTGCTCGTTCAAAGTATAATTTTTGATTTTGCCTAAACTCTCTGCTGCTTATTACTAACATGATATTTCGTTTTAGTGCGTACCAACTTGGTACAAATATACTAAATTTAAGGTTTATTTCCTTCCTATCATTTCATTTAAGTGGATGTTACTTCTCTATCTCTATCCCCGCCTGTAACTCCTCAATTCCATTCTGCCGGTACTTCTCGGTAGCACTTGGGTATTTATGACCAGCAAAACCCTGTATCACACACAGGTCATGGCCTTGTTTCAGCGCTTCGGACAGGTTTCGTGTTTTGGGAAGGTTAGGCTGCTGACGGGTGATACCGAAAGCTTTCGGGAGAGTTGGTGGCTATAAAAACTAAAAGCCCGGTAACCATAATGGCAACAGGTTTTGCTATTTTATTTTAATTACTCAACGCAATAAATCGCGCAGTAGCAGCTGATTTTATAGTTATTCTTGCGGGAGCAGGGAATGATAAAAGGTTAATTGAAGATAATAGTTTTTTGGGAAGCCATCACAACAAAACCTAAAGCTTGTTAAAATAGGCTTTAGGTTCTGTCATTTTTTTATCCTAAGAATGTTATTCCATCAGTATTATTACAAAACCAACACTAATGGCACTCTATTTATTTGGGTAAAGTAAAACTATATCCGGCGATAGGACGATTCATATTCCACATCCAAATCCAAACATTATAGGTCTGGCCTGATTTAAGATTTAAGTTATTAAAGCTTCTTACTCCTGAATTTGGTCCATCAATATCTATACTTATATGCTGAATCACCGAACCTTCTCCAAATTTCCCTCCTTCTGCTAAGACTATACCAACGTTATATCTATTAAAGCCCAAACACGTTCTGGCAAATTGGTAATATGTCTCCACGCGCTTTAAAGAATTTGATATAGGGGAATTTACTGATCCCTGAAAATCAAATGCATTACCATTAATAAGAGTAACTGTTGTGGCAGGCACATCAACATCTACTGTATAGGTTGGACCATATGCTACTACATATCTACCTCTTCTAATTTCAACCCCGGCATCAATTTTTTCCGACCATCCGGAAGTCTGACCTCCCCAATATTTTCTTAAGATTTGCTTTCCATCAAGTGAATCCTCATACAGATATATATATCCGCCAAGTGCATTTCCGGTTTCTGGTCGCTCCAAATATATTTTAAAACTCGCATTCCCGACAATTTCAATATCATCAATATTTGTATGCCAGAGTTGATCCTTATTTGCGAAAAGTGCATTAGGATTGTTGAGCTTTTCTAATTTCATTTGCTCTTTCTTTTCTTGTAATACTGTAGTCATAATATTGTTCTTTAAAAGATTAATAATTAGATGTAACTTATTGCTATTCTAAACTACCATGAAAAAAAGAGGATAAATAATTATTTGAGTAGATTGAATTGAATATTGAGTGAGTCGCTCTTTTTTATGAGTAAGCAAAACTGACAAATCTTGTTCCTGCCACTTAAAAACAAAAAAGGTCGCCCCAAATGAGACGACCTTTACCTTTAATAGGTAGTATTGTTTACTTCTTATAATACTTCAATGCCTCCGGCATGTAGGCTTTCAAATCATTGATACGAGTCTGATCGGCGGGGTGCGTACTTAAGAACTCCGGTGGTTTTTGACCGCCCATTTGCGACATGCGCGTCCAGAAAGGAATGGAGGCTTCCGGATTATATCCGGCCAGGGCCATGAAGATCAGGCCCATCTTATCGGCCTCCGTCTCATGCATTCTACTGTATGGTAACATCACACCAACCTGCGAGCCGAGCCCAAATGCAGTCATATAAATAGCTTTGGTTTCTTCTGGTTTCTCATCAATGGCAACAGCTAATGCAGTACCTAAGCCCTGAACGGCCATTTGCTGACTCATACGCTCATTACCGTGCTTGGCAATGGCGTGAGCAATTTCGTGACCCATCACAACTGCCAAACCCTCTTCATCCTGAGTTAAAGACAAAATACCGGTGTAAAAAACCACTTTACCGCCAGGCATACACCAGGCATTAGGTGTTTCATCGTCCACCAGGTTAAATTCCCATTCAAAACCACTGATCTGATCCGACCACCCTTTCTCAGCCATGAATGTCTCCACTGCTTTGGCAATTTTCTCCCCGCAGCGTTTCACCATTTCTGTTTGCTCCTTGTTAGTCGACAGTTTATTCTCCTTCAGGAATTGATCATAGTTAGTAAAACTCATCGCCATCATTTCTGAATCGGAAACAAGGTTTATCTGCTTACGTCCTGTAATGGGCACCGTCGAACAGGATATCGCAGCTACCAGACACAATATTGTGCTGGCTCCCAACAACCACTTTTTCATACGCTTTTGCATAGTTTATTTAGTTAAAATTAGTTCCTATTGAATGGTACAAAATTAGTATCAATTTGGCGAACTATTTCTATTTTTGCATGCCAATATTACATGAAAGAAAATAGGTTCCTAATCCATACCATTTTATGAACACCCTATTAAAAAACCATTTTAAGCTCCATTTTGTTGTTTTGCTGTATGGATTTACAGCCATTCTGGGTAAACTCATCACTTTACCTGCTCCCGAAATGGTTTGGTATCGCATGTTCATCGCCTTTGTTGTGTTAGGGGGCTTCATCCATTTCAAGAAAATTCCCCTCAACATCGGATACAAACCCATTGTTAAAATGATGGGCGTTGGTTTTGTAGTAGCCTTCCATTGGATTACGTTTTTCCATGCTGTAAAAATCTCTAATGTTTCTGTTACGCTGGGCTGCATGGCTTCCACTACGCTATTCACAAGTTTTTTGGAACCCATCTTTTTTCGTAAGAAAATTAAATGGCTGGAAGTCTTCATCGGCCTTTTAATTATTAGTGGATTATACCTGATCTTTCAATTTGAATTGGATTTCTGGATGGGGATCATTACTGCGTTAGTATCTGCCTTTTTGGCTGGATTATTCACCGTACTCAATAAATTCTTCATCGAAGATCACCATCCGGTGACCATTAGTTTCTTTGAGATGCTGAGTGGTTTTCTGGGCATTACACTCTTCCTGACTTTCTCCGGAACATTCAACCTGGGATTAATGGTACCTACAAAAACAGATGTTCTATTCATCGTCATTTTAGGCGTTGTCTGCACGGCCTATGCCTTTGTGGTAGCAGTAGATGTGATGAAAGTATTATCGGCCTATACAGTTGTGTTAGCCATTAATATGGAACCTGTCTACGGCATCTTGTTGGCCTGGGCTATCTTTGGCCAATCTGAATTTATGTCAGGGGGTTTTTACCTGGGTACGATCATCATCCTGGCAGCTGTATTCTTACATCCTGTTTTGTTGCGTGCCGGCAAGAAATCATCTGAAATTCATAGATAGTCCGAGTAGAAATTGCCTGAGATCCTGCAAAGTCTTAATAAGTCGACTTTCGGCTCCTGTCTTTAATTGTCGCTCAGATAAGGCTTGATCAGCCGTGCTAAAAACTTTATCAAAGCCCTCAGGGAGCTGCTTCACTATCCCACCTATACCAATAACGTATTTCCCGGCGCTTTTAGCCATTCGTGCAATTTCACCAGGCCCTTTCCCCATCATGGTTTGGTGATCAATACAACCTTCGCCGGTGATGACCACATCAGCCCACCTAATCAGTGATTCATAATCCAATAATTGATTGAAATAGGCAAAGCCATTCATCACTTCACAATCCGCAAATGCATATAAGGGTAATCCGGCACCCCCGGCAGCACCCAATCCATCTATATTATTCAATGGTTTTCCACATGATAGTTGAAGGTAATTCACCCATCTATCCATCGCCGCTTCCAACTGAACCAGTTGATCCTCTGACGCTCCTTTTTGGGGCCCAAAGACTGCTACAGCGCCGTCTGGTCCCAAAATACAATTTGACACATCCGTTACTAAATTAATCTTTACAGATCTCAATAAATCCTTTAAGTGGTCGATCGTAATCAATTCAGTTAGCATCAAGGGATTCATTCCCACATGAGGGCTGGTTTGTCTCCTGAAGGGACTTAAGGCTTCCACAATTCCTGCACCTCCGTCCACAGTGGCACTCCCGCCCAGAAACAAATTAATTTCTTTGCATCCCTTCAGAAGGGTATCCTTTATGAGTTCGCCTGTTCCCAAGGTGCTGGTACGGAAAGGATCGAGTTGATCAAACTTTAGATGTGTTAATCCACTGGCTGCCGCTAATTCAATGAAAGCCACCTCTCTTTTTATTAAGTATTCACACCCCATAAGTCGTCCCAAGGGATCATGTACTTCAAGAGGTACTTTTCTAATTTCGGGAAGTTTTGTGAGTAATTCCAATGAGCCTTCTCCCCCATCAGCCAAAAGCGATGTTCGGCACTCCAATCCTTCACTTTTACTTAATTCTTTATAAATATATTGGACAACCTGAGCCGAAGTGAAAGTACCTTTAAACGAATCGGGACAAATGAACACTTTCATATGAGACGATTATAATTCTTGGAAAGTTGATACAGAAATCATCTATCCCACATGGCCTTTAAAGTGGTACCCGGAAAAAACGGATTGGTAATAATGGCATTATAATCGCGGTAATAATCTTTTTTCAGTGTGATGTAATGTTTCTTAATATCTTGCTTTTCGCCCGCCTTAAACCACTCTATATTACAGGTTTTTTCAATCACATCGCCAATATATATGGCATTCAGCCCTTGATCGTATTCCAGACTATACCATACATTCTGATCGCCGGTGATCAGCTTGCCTACTTTCTTAGGTAATTTATACAATAACGGGGTTAAATTCTCAAATTTGAGTCTGTTTCCGGATAAATCAATGGTATCAATACTATTACAATGAGAGAAATCAATATCTATGTAATGAATTCGATTACTATCAACATGCAACTTCTTAAGACAAGCCAGTTTATTACTAAATACAATTGAATCTAATCGATTATGACTTATCACTATGGACTCTAATTTAGAATCCTCTATCAAATCTGGTTTGAAGGAAGAAATTAAATTATACCCCACGTTTAAATGCTTTAATCCATCCAGATTAGCTAATGAAATATTGAAATCCTTCAATACATTATGGGACAAATCGATCTTTTCAATCTTTGATCCAAAGGGCTGATCCGCGTGAAAACCAGCCACATTATTATGAGCGATATTCAAAACACTTAATTCCATAAATCGATTAAACGACTCGGGAACATATCCTCTCAAATGATTATTGGACAAATCAATTTGTGTAACGTTGCCCGAAACATCAAATTGAACACCCTTCAAACCACTGAAATAATTAGGTATTCGTTTCCCGCGCCTGATCTGCTCCCACCCGGCGTTATTATACCATTTATCACCTTGCATCTCATAATACAATTGACTCAGGGCCTCTACCTGCTCTTTGGGTACTTTCACATTTAAATAGGCCTCATAAGTGTATTCCAGTCCCGGTAATTCAGGGTGACTAATCACACACTCCAATAAGCCAACGTCTGACTTACCGGCCACATATTGATTGGCAAGACCTGACTTTTTTAACTGACCATTCATATACCAATTATGATGCAAACTATCAATTCGAGCCACCAAAGAGTAAACGAACTGATGCGCGTTCACTTTGGACCACTTCAATAAGCCATGAGAGGTTTGGTTAGTATAAGTAAAGGTAGTGGCATTTTTACCGTAGGCATCATTAATGCGCAATAAATAGTCTGGTGTTAAACAGTTGTTGTCGATTAAGAGGGTGTCCAGCTGAGCTTTTTCAGCTAGAATCAAATTGGCTTTATTTATCAAATTATGATTCAACTGAAGAGACGATAAATTTGTACTCCAGGATAAATTCAAGTCTAATTCTTTGATTTTATTATGACTTAAATTTAAGGCATTCAAAAGAGAACACCCTTTCAAATCAAGATACACTTGCTCAATAAGGTTATTGGATGCATCCAGTTCATTAAAAAACCAACACTCTTTCAAATCCACTTTTAGTAAGGCAATATTATTATCTGAAAAATTCAGTTTCTTCAAATTACCGCTATTGGAAAAATCAGCCACAAAGAAAAAGAGATCATTCCTGGATATATCGAATGATTCCAAATTAAAAAAACTATCAAATTCGATATCCAATTGCACCAAATGATTGTTACTCAAATTAACTTCTTCCAGGGAGTAGCACATGGTTAACTCATTGTCAAAATATCTGAGCTCGTTATGACTGATATCCAACAGCTTCAAATCAAACATCTTTTCAAATGAGAAGGAGATAGAAAATAATCGATTGTGTGATAAATCAAGTACTTCTAGGTTTTTCATCTGCCCGATGGGAGTCGAGACAAAGGAGATCATATTGTGACTTAGATCCAGATGTTTTAAAAATTTACAGCTATCCAAATTTAAAGAAAACTGCTTAAACTCATTTTTATCTAACTTTAGATATCTCAACCGGGGGCAGGCATTCAGCTTACTTTCAATGGAGTTTAGCCGATTCTCCCCCAAATCGAGAAAAACCAGTTGCTCATTGTTTATCAAATTATAGTTAAAACGGGAGATATGGTTTCCTCTTAGATTTAAGACCCGCAACGAAGGAAACAGGTAAAAATTCACTTCTAAATCGGATAAGTGATTAAATCCAAGATCTAATGCTTTTAAATTCCAACCATTTATTTTTAAGTCACTAAATGTTTTCAACTCATTGTTACTAACATCTAAATGCTCAAGCTTATCATTAGCTCGTAAATCCACCATAAATTTATCCAGTCCATTATTGGAAACATCCAGATATTTTAAATTGCGACAATTAAAAAGCTTGATATTGATATTATGTAATTGATTATTGTTAAGCGCCAGATATTGAAGTAAATGCTGATTTAACAAGTCAACGTCGAATTCAGCCAATAGATTATTGGATACATCAATAACTTCCAGACTAGGGCAGTGAAATAACTTAGCATGAAACTGACTCAACAAATTATTATTGACCTTCAATTCTTTCAATTCCCAGTTTCGTTTAAATTCAATCTGACAATTTTCAATCTTATTACGGCTGATATTCAGTTTCTCCAAATCGGGACATGCAGAAAAATCATGATCAAACCCAGTCAACAAATTATTGGACAAGTCTAATTCAGTAAGATTTTCACACCTCTCAATGGAAGTATTGAATTCCTTCAGAAAGTTATTGGATAATACTAACGTTTCGAGATCCTTATGATGTTTGAATTGCTGATTAAAGGAGGTCAGTTTGTTATTTCCCAAAAATAAGCGTTGTAGTTTGCGATTGGCATTGAGATTAGGCGTAAAGGACTCCAGTAGATTATTTGATAAGTTGAGTATTTCCAAATCAATACAGTTTGACAAATCTACCTCAAAACGATGTAAGTGATTTCCCCATAAATCCAGCTCCCTTAGGTGACAAGCCTTCGATAACTTGAGATTGAGCTTTGATATGCGGTTGGAATTAAACAATAGTCGCTCAATGCCTGGATTGTGATTGAATGAACCGTTTATCTCCTCCAACTTATTAAATGATAAATCAACAATACGCAAGTTCTGACATCCTCTTAAATTTGGATTAAACTGAGTTAATTGATTGGATGATATGTATAATCCTGTTATTCGTGTGCATTTTGAAAGATCCAGATCAAATTCAGTGAGCCGATTATAATTTAAAGCCAGCCGTTCCAATTGTTCACATCCTGATAAATCAGGCTCAAAACAATACATTTGATTATCGGATAGATTGAGTTCTCGCAGTTTGGGGAAAACTGACAAATTCACTACAAATGTATCTATTTTATTGTGGTCGAGGAACAATGTATGGAGTTTTGAAACTGTTGTATTAACAGGATCAAATACTTCAATTTGATTATACCCGAGGAGCAACACCTCAAGATTTGTAAGATTATCTAAATCAAAATCAACAGTCTTGAGATTATTCTTTAGCAGGTTAATCCGTTTTATTTGATTATTACTGGCAAAAACAAAATTCGAATTCGATAACCTGTTTCCTGCTAATTCAACTTCTCTCAAAAAAGGTAGTTGTTCAAAATTAATATCAAGCTGCAGCAGTTCATTTTCGCTAATATTAATCACTTTTAAAGGACCATTTTTAGCAAATATCAGACGACAGGTATCGAGCTGGTTATTGGCCAGGTTAATCTGTTGCAAAGAAGTTAGGAATGATAAATCAGCATCCAGCTTATTCCTTTTCAAACTATTACGCAACTTTAACCGCACAATACGCCCTTTCGAATCAAGCTGAATAAAATTTTGATCCGGAAGGCTATCATTATCAGTATCCAGTTCAGGCAATATAGCCAATAACATCTTAAAGCTATTACTGGTTGTTTCAGCCGCTAAATTTCCACTATACAGGAAACACAGCAACGTCAACCACACGATTCTGAAACGTGACATGTTGGGATTAATACATTTATAAAATTGCACCATTAACATTTGTTAACAAAACTAACGTTTTTATCTCAATCTGCAAAGAATGGAGCCCAAACTATTAAAAATGGCCAATTTTTTCCTGTAAAATAAATCAAATTATTAGTTTTGTTATAAGCTATGCCATTTAGAGGCCCGGCATCGGAATATTTTTGCCGATTGATGAGATGCTTAAAATCTATCCGTTTATTAACTTTTCCTGACTTTTCATCAATTACAATCACATAATCTTGCCCTAACACATTGGCCCATATCTCTCCATCAACATATTCCAGTTCATTTATAAATGAAATTACACCTTTGTTATCGTAGACGACTAATTCCCTTTCTACTTCCAGATTTGAAGCATTCAGAAAATAGATGGATTCACTCCCATCACTTGCCAATAATAAATCACCACAGGAAGTTAATCCCCATCCTTCTCTTTTATATGATAGTTGGCGTATTAGATTTAGATGAAAGTCGAAGATCTGAACTTTTCCATTCTTCCAGGTTAATTGCCAAAGGTGATCATTTAGAGCCGTTAAGCCCTCTCCAAAAAACGCTGAGTCAATCCTGGCTTCAGCTAATATGTTACCAGTTGCAGGATCGATTTTATATAATTTAGATTGACCGGTTAATCCGGTGGATTCATAAAGCGCATTATTCCAATACACTAACCCCTGCGTAAAGGAGCTGGTATCGTGAGGTAAAAATTGAACATCAGAAGGAATAACCTCTGTGGGTACAATATCTGACACTTTATATATCCTGTCATGTATGTAAAACTTTCTTTTTCCGCAATGCACTAAACAGTCAATGTTATTTATCCCAGGCTGAAGCTGCCCGACATAAATTTCTATTTGGTTACCTTTTATTAAAAAAGAGGTAGAATCACCACTCGTTCCATTACTAACCGAGTCAATTAAAGGCGCTTTTCCATTGACCTCATAGATCAAAGTATCAGAATCAATGACCTGTATCAATCCATTATTGGGCATCCGATGATGAGAAACCAACCGGATGCCGCACCCTGCAAATGTGGTCAGTACTAATATGATAAGAAAAAAGCGTACCAAACTAACCAAATCAATTATTAGTGTTTAATTATTATTTGCAAACACAAGTGGGATGTTGACACGAATCTCAGAACAACATGGTGATAAAAGTCACCCACTAAGCGTTTAGTTTTACTTTCTGGCTTGAGCTATTTTCATTAATGCTTTTTCAAGGATACTTCTTGGACTAGCCACGTTCATCCTCAAAAAGCCGTTTCCCTGCTCTCCAAAAGATAAACCATCATTTAAGCCAACGCCTGCTTCATGAATCATGAAATGTTTTAATTCTTTTTGACTCATACCCCATTCTTTAAAATTCATCCAGATCAGATAAGTTGCTTCTGGTCTAAAAAAGGTAACTCCAGGAATTTCAGCCTTAATAAATTGCTCCACAAACAAAATATTCTCCTCAATATAAGCAATTAATTCCTTTAACCACTCTTTACCATGATTATAGGCTGATTCCAGAGCAACACCACTAAAAATATGTCCCATGTGCAAATGAAGCGCATTTTGTTTTTTGCGATAAGCAGCCATCAATTCAGGATTTGCCCCAACCACGTAAGAGGTACTAAAACCAGCTATATTAAAGGTTTTGGATGGGGCCATAAAGGTCAGACAATTGTGAGCGGCCTGATCGTTTAATGTGGCAAATGGAATGTGCTGATTGCCAAAAAGTGCTAAGTCAGCATGAATCTCATCGCTTAACACTAAAACATTATTTTTTAAACAAATAGCATTCACCTTCATCAACTCCTCTTCTGACCATACGCGGCCTGTAGGATTATGAGGACTACAAAACATTAACATCGTGTTCTCAGGTTTGGAGGCCAACTCTTCCAGTTGCTGAAAGTTAATGTGAAATTTACCTTCCATTTCCACCAATGGATTTTCGACAACTTTCCGATCATTTCCTGACACAACAGAATAAAATGGTGGGTATATTGGAGGTTGAATAATAATACCATCACCCGGTTGGCTAAACGCTAAAACAGACATCACTAATGCCGGCACGACTCCCGGTGAATATTCAATCCAATTTTTCTCAATGCCCCAATTATGTTTGTATTGCACCCAATCGACGATGCTTTGCACAAAGGTATCTTTACGAATTGTATAACCATAAATTTCATGAGCAGCACGCTCTTGAATAGCTTTCTGAACCAAAGGTGGTGCTTCAAAATCCATATCTGCTACCCACAAAGGAATCACATCCTTGGTGCCAAAGTTTTTTTCTCTCAAGTCCAATTTATAGGCATTGGTCCCCTCCCTGTCAATAATCTTATCAAAATCGTACATCAAACTCTTTTTTTTCGCATTTACAACAAAAAAAAGGGCCTAAGCCCTTTTTATATCATGGTAAAATTTATTCTACTTTATAACAATATCAACCGTTTTCGTGCTTGTTTTGCCTATCTTATCTTCCATATCAAAAGTAACGGTATATATGCCACCTAAACAACCAACCTCAATTCTCTGACCAAATAACCACTCACTCACAGGCAGCGATTCATCTAAAACAATGGTTAAATCCTTTTCTCCATTAAAATTTATGATATGCTTTGTGTTATTTTCTGCAGGTGTCCATGCAGTACCAACACCTTTCAATTGTGTTTTTGTAGCAACATCATTATACTTAATAGTCACAACACAACTCTTCATACCTGATGCATCCTTAAAGGTCGCATCTAATGGTAGTGCACCTCCTTTGGCATAAGTCTTTATTTCAACGGGATCACGTAACTCAACAGTTGGTCCTTCAACATCGGGTTCCTCATCATCTTTTCCGCAACCGGTAAAAGATATACTTAATACTAATGCAAAAAGTAAAAGTAGATTTGTATAGTTTTTCATAGATTATTTTTTTACAAATATAATTGTTTCATGCATTCAGAAAACAAATTAACAAGTGAATATGCCAAATAGGTATAAACAAAACATATAAATAACGAAATGAAAGCATCCATCATCTATCATATGCTATTATAAGTGCCTTTATTTTTAATTTATTTCATTTACTTATTAACCAGCTTAAGAAATATCTTGACTATTTTAAGTTTTCCCAATACCATTGTATGGCTTCTCTCAG
Organism: Marinilabiliaceae bacterium; assembly: GCA_016342595.1. Classification (GTDB taxonomy): domain Bacteria; phylum Bacteroidota; class Bacteroidia; order Bacteroidales; family Marinilabiliaceae; genus JAEINY01. The sequence continues at coordinate 38,133 of JAEINY010000009.1, read as the reverse complement.
ACCATCCCGAATGTTATATTTCGGATCATACCCTAATAATTTCCTGGCTTTATCAACAGAAGCCAAACTATGAGGGATATCACCTGCGCGTTCCGGTCCGTATTTAATCTCCACATCACCTATTTTAGCATCAAATTCGCTTAGGAAATCCCTTAAATGACCAGTTAACTCATTTAATGTGGTCCGTTCGCCAAAAGCTACATTATAAACTGTATTTACGGCTTCTTTCGAATCTACTGTCGCTGCCAGTTGATTAGCTTGCACTACATTTTCGATGTACGTAAAATCACGCGAAAAAGTCCCGTCACCATTTATTTGCGGTGATTCTTTACGCATTAATGATTTCACAAATTTAGGTATCACGGCAGCATAAGCACCATCGGGATCCTGCCGACGCCCAAACACGTTGAAGTATCTCAATCCAATAATCTGCATATCATATAACTTAGCAAATACATCAGCATACAGTTCATTAACGTATTTAGTAATCGCATAAGGCGAGAGAGGTTTACCGATGATATCTTCTACTTTAGGTAAATTCTTGCTATCACCATAGGTGGATGAACTAGCTGCATAAACGATGCGTTTAACACCTGCATCACGAGCCGCTACCAACACATTAATAAAACCGGAAACATTCACATCATTGGAAGTAATTGGATCTTTTATTGAACGGGGCACAGAACCTAAAGCTGCCTGATGAAGCACCACTGCGACACTTTCAACAGCCTTTCGACACACCTCTAAATCGCGAATATCACCTTCCATCAATTGAAATTGAGGATTCGCTAGAAATGGTTCTATATTAATCCGTTTTCCTGTTGAAAAATTATCCAGACATCGTACCTTATTATTTTGTTTTAATAAGGTTTCAATTAAATTAGAGCCTATAAACCCGGCTCCCCCAGTCACTAATACGGTTTGATTTTCAAGTTTTCTCACAATACTATCATTTGATCTATAAAAGTAATAAACACTTAATTAACGATGCCTATATCATCCGGATCAAATTTATGAATAATCCTACAGATGTGATAAACATACAAAAAAAAGCGACCGGAATCCGATCGCTTTTCAAGTTACGTATTTTTATTTACTTTATTTAGCATAGCTAATTGCACGTGTCTCACGAATAACTGTAATCTTCACCTGACCAGGATAGGTCATTTCAGTTTGTATCTTACGAGCAATATCGTATGACAACTCTTCTGCTTCTTTATCGGTGGTTTTTTCAGCTCCAACAATAACGCGCAATTCACGACCTGCCTGGATAGCGTAGGTCTTCATTACACCTGGATAAGACAAAGCCAAGGACTCCAGATCTTTCAATCGCTTGATATAAGCTTCGATTACCTCACGACGCGCTCCCGGACGTGCTCCTGAAATGGCATCACACACCTGAACAATTGGTGCAATCATGGTATTCATTTCCACTTCATCATGGTGAGCACCAATGGCATTACAGATATCTGGTTTCTCTTTGTATTTCTCAGCAAGCTTCATACCCAGGATAGCATGCGGTAATTCCGGCTCTTCATCAGATACCTTACCAATATCATGCAACAGTCCGGCACGTTTGGCTTTTTTGGTATTCAAGCCCAGTTCAGCCGCCATAACGGCACACAAATTCGCTGTTTCACGGGAGTGTTGCAGCAAGTTTTGACCATACGATGAACGGTATTTCATTTTACCCACCAATTTAATCAGCTCAGGGTGTAATCCATGAATTCCCAAATCGATAGTCGTACGCTTACCGGTTTCGATGATCTCTTCCTCAACCTGCTTCTTCACTTTATTCACCACCTCTTCAATACGAGCCGGATGAATACGTCCGTCGGTAACCAATTGGTGTAACGCCAATCGGGCAATTTCACGACGCATCGGATCAAACGCCGAAAGTACAATGGCTTCAGGCGTATCATCCACAATGATTTCCACTCCTGTAGCAGCTTCCAATGCACGAATATTACGTCCTTCACGACCAATGATCCGTCCTTTCATCTCATCCGAATCAATGTGGAAAATGGTCACCGAATTTTCAATGGCTGTTTCAGTGGCTACACGCTGAACCGTTTGTAAAACGATACGTTTGGCTTCTTTATTAGCATTGATTTTAGCCTCATCCATGATGTCATTAATAAATGACATCGCTTCTGTCTTCGCTTCCGCTTTCAGGCTTTCGATCAGCATTTCTTTCGCTTCATCACCAGACATACCAGAGATAGCCTCTAACTGCTCCACTTGCTGCTTATGCATCCGGCCAACTTCCTCACTTTTCTTATCAAGCAATTCAAGTTGCTTCGTTAAATTGGATCGAATGGCCTCATTTTCCTTATTCTTACGTTGCACTTCCTCCAACTTCTGAGAAAAAGTGGACTCTTTTTGCTTCAACTTATTTTCAGCATTTAAAATGCGTGAATTACGTGAGTTGATTTCTTTCTCATGCTCGCCTTTCAGGTGCAAGAATTTTTCTTTGGCTTGAAGGATTTTATCTTTTTTTATGACCTCTGCTTCCGCTTCGGCATCCCGGATCACACGCTCACTTCTGCTTTTCAGGGCCTTTGTAATCAACAGCCATGTTATGAGGCCTCCCACCAGAAATGCAACAATTCCTATTACTATTTCCATATTTATTCGAGTTTATATATAACAAATCCGCATCATTACGTCATTAACTAATGCTCTCATCAGCTAATTGACAAACAATGCGGGCAAATTTTCAACTGTTAAGTATATGCTATTTACAATACCAGATCACTATTTTCTGATAGAATATCGTCCAACTGATCGTTCAATTCCTGAACGGCTTCAATAAAGGGCGAAACATCACGACGGTTTTCTAATTCCAACATCTTTATGACGAATTGCAATGCCGCCATCGCTAAAAAATCCTGAACGTCCTTGTCAGAATAGCGTTGCTTATATTGTAAAACTTTATCATTAATCATCTTGGCAGCCAAACGGATACGCTCTTCGTCCTTTCGATCTATCCGTAAGGGATAATATCGATCTGCAACATTCACACGTATCGAAAGCTTGTCGTCCATCTAATTAATTTACCGGTTTAAAAGCGCTATACACTTGTCTATTTCCCGCACAATTTGGTTAATCCTTTTTTTGGTATCGCCCGATTCCGATGAACCCAGCACCAAATCTTTCGTTAATTTTAAATTGTTGAACCGCTCATCCAGATCACCATAAGCCTTGGCCGTCTCTTCTAACTGACCTACTAACCGCTCCTTCTCCGCTTCCAATAACTTCACCTCGGCTTTCATGGCTTTGTAGTGTTCTACAAGCCGGTTAATTTTTCCTCTAAGTTCAACAATTAATATGTTATTTGGATCTGTCATGGCCAAATTTTTCAATACAAAGTTAACATTGGTTTTAAAAAATAAAAAAAAACCTTTAACTCTTTTCATGGTTATTATTTCAAATAGGTTAATATCTGAAATTTGAGTAAGCTTTTTTTTATATAACAGCACAAATCGGCTGTTTGATTTTTTTTAGGTTAATTTGCCCAAAATTATGAATGTGGATAGAAGGTATAAGATGGAAGATTGGCTGCCTACATCGGCCAAAGAAGTGGAACGAAGAGGTTGGGATAGCCTGGATGTGATATTATTTACGGGGGACGCCTATATTGATCATCCCTCCTTCGGATCGGCTGTAGTGGGGCGCTTATTGGAGGCACATGGCTTAAAAGTGGCCATTGTTCCCCAACCCAATTGGCGAGATGATCTGCGGGATTTCAAAAAGCTAGGGCGGCCCAATTTATTTTTTGGAGTGACATCAGGCGCGATGGATTCCATGGTAAACCACTATACTGCCAACCGGCGGAAACGTTCTGATGATGCCTACACTCCCGATGGTCGATCTGGCGCCCGACCCGATTATGCCTCCATTGAATACAGTCGCATCCTAAAAAAACTCTTTCCCGAGGTCCCGGTCGTCATTGGAGGAATAGAAGCCTCTTTAAGGCGGGTGACTCACTATGACTATTGGCAGGATGAATTAAAACCAGGTGTATTAGCCGAGTCTCAGGCTGATCTGTTGGTGTATGGCATGGGTGAACAACCGCTTTTGGAGATCATCCGTTTATTGGAACGTGGAGTACCCGTTTCGTCTTTAAAAACTATTGCCCAAACCGCTTTTTTGCAGGATAAAGAAGAAACACTACCAAAAAACAAGAATTGGAAAGATCTGGAACTCTTCTCACACGATGAATGCCTGGAGGATAAATTTAAGTATGCTAAAAACTTTCGCCATGTAGAAGAGGAGTCAAACCGCTGGCATGCCGCTCGCATGACCCAGGATGTTGGAGACAAACGCATTGTCATCAACCCTCCTTTTCCGCCCATGACAACAGGAGAATTGGATGATTCCTTCGATCTTCCCTACACCCGGTTACCACATCCACGCTATGTAGCCAAAGGGCCTATTCCAGCCTTTGAGATGATTAAATTCTCGGTGAACCTGCATCGTGGCTGTTTTGGAGGTTGTAGTTTCTGTACCATTTCAGCGCATCAAGGAAAATTTATCGCTTCCCGTTCCAAAGAAAGTATTTTAAAGGAAGTGGAAGCGATTACCCATATGCCTGATTTTAAAGGCTACATATCCGACTTAGGCGGCCCAAGTGCCAACATGTATAAAATGCAGGGTAAAAATCTGAAAATCTGTCAGCGTTGTACGCGTCCCTCCTGCATCTTCCCGAACATCTGTACGAACCTGAATACGGACCACTCAGCCCTGACTGATATCTACCGAGATGCTGATAAAGTACCGGGAATTAAAAAAACATTTATCGGTAGTGGTGTCCGCTACGATATGCTATACAACAACATGGCTTCTTCCCAGGAAAAGGATAGCCAGCAGATCTATATGACCGAATTGGTTGCAAAGCACGTATCAGGTCGTTTAAAAGTAGCGCCCGAACATACTTCTGATAAAGTCTTAAGTATTATGCGCAAACCGACTTTCAAACTGTTTCATAGGTTTAAAGCAGACTTTGAACGCATCAACCGTGAAAAGAAACTGAATCAACAAATCATCCCCTACTTTATTTCCAGCCACCCTGGTAGTCAAGAGGAAGACATGGCTAAATTGGCCTGTGAAACGCGTGAGTTAGATTTTAAACTGGAACAAGTTCAAGATTTTACACCTACGCCCATGACCGTAGCAACAGTGATTTACTATTCAGGTTATCATCCCTATACATTAGAAAAAATATATGCGGCTCACACCAAAGATGAAAAACTGCTCCAACGCATGTATTTTTTTTGGTATAAACCTGAATATCGGAAAAAGATTGAAGCTCGATTGGACAAGATCAAACGGATGGATTTACTGAAGAAATTATTCCCAGGTAAGGAACACAAAGACAAACGGCCGGATTCGAAAAAGCAAACAAATAAAACCAAAACACACTTTCAGTCGAAACCTAAATTTAAGCGATGAGAAAAATATATTTTGCCCTACTGGCGATCACATTTGCAGCATGTGCTGAGCTATCTACCATTATGGAAACCTATGACATTGATGTCCCTCTTACTGAATACGAAGTATCTGGCGGGCTCAAAGAAGCACTGAGAGTAGGAACAGACTCTGCTGCAACCCGATTAGGGGCCCTAAATGGCTATTATGGGGATGAATTAGTAAAAATTATGCTACCGGAAGAAGCGAGTATCATCGTAGATAATATTTCGAAAATACCAGGTGGTAATAAATTAGTGGAAGATGTGGTCATACGCATTAACAGGGCTGCAGAAGATGCCGCTAAAGAAGCGGGTCCTGTTTTTTGGAGAGCGATCAAAAACATGACGATTACCGATGCCTTTAATATTCTGAATGGAGGTGAAAAAGCAGCTACTGACTACCTGCACAAACATACCTATAATGAATTGTTCAAACTCTATAACCCTAAAATTCAAACTTCTTTGGACAAAGAAATTGTAGCTGGCATCTCGACCAATGAATCATGGGAATCATTAACCGGCAGATGGAATACCATTGCCGAATCCCCCATTGGTCAGTTTGCAGACTTAAAAGCTGTAAAAACTGATTTAAACGCTTACCTAACTGAAAAGGCTTTGGATGGTTTATTCGTGAAAATTGCACAGCAAGAAAAACTGATTCGTGAAGATCCTGTGGCCAGAGTCAATGATATCCTGAAACGTGTTTTTGGCAGTTAATCTGAAATAAAATTCCAGACCTTAAGGTTTTTAAAACCTTAAGGTCTTTTTAATTAGTACAACTTTCCCTGCCAGGAATCCCGCTCCTTCAAACGCTTCTCAACCCGCCCTACAAACTCAAAATTCTTCAATCCCCATTTAGGAGCAATGAGCAAGTCATGTGGTGCCTGACTGATGAATCGTTCCATCACAATTTCCGGATTGAGTACTTCCAGAAAATCAACCACCAACTCTACAAAATCATCACAATCATAGAGCTTGAAATATTCGGGTGAGGTTTCAAATATGTGCCCAAACTGACTCCCTTTTACAATCTGCAACTGGTGTAACTTCAGAAAATTGATGGGTAATTTTGAAACGACATGAGCATGATTAATCAGTTCCTGACGATCTTCACCAGGCAAGCCCAATATCAAATGAAGTCCTACAGGGATACCACGCTCTGCAATGCGCTGAGTGGCATCTATCGTTTCAATAAATGAGTGGCCCCGATTGACACGTTTAAGTGTTGCGTCAAGCGTGGATTCAGCTCCTAATTCGATGGCCACGTAATAGTTCTCTTGCCATTCCACCAGGTGATCCAATAAATCATCAGAGATACAATCCGGACGCGTTCCTAAAATAATACCTTGCACTTTGGGATGATCCAATGCCTGCTGGTATTTATCCAACAACACCTTGGTTTCCCCATAAGTATTACTGTAAGCCTGAAAATAGGCCAGATACTGTTGTGTTTGATACTTGGGTCTAAAAAAGGAAACACCCTTTTCAATCTGCCCTAAAATGCTTAGCTCAGAACCACAGTAAGAAGGATTAAAAGTGCTGTTATTGCAGAAGGCACAGCCGCCTTCGCCTTTCGTCCCATCCCGATTGGGACAAGTAAATCCGGCATTCACCGATACTTTTTGTACCCGCTCGCCAAAAGTGCGCTTGATGTATGAACTGTAATCGTTGTATCTTTTATCGTGTCCCCAGGGATAATTCATTATTCTCAGTTTTCGAGGGGCAAAGATAAAAACTCTGTGGAAAGAAGCCGGTTTCCAAGGTAATGTTTCAAAATTTAACCATTAATAAACCTACTTTTTCTTAAGGATTCCAAATAGCTGAATTGAAAGGTTAATTTTTCTTTCAAAACATAATTGGCTCCTATGTCAAGACCAACATAATTACCAACACAAACATCGGTAGAGACATATGCCACCTGACCTGTCATCATCAGGCACCAAAAACAGAGCAGTATAAATAAAACCAGGCTTTTCATGATGGATTTCAATCAGGTATAAATTTTAGTCTCTATCATATGTTAAGAGTAGAACTCCTCCAGAGTTCTTGATTACACTTTGTTGCAAGGAAACCGCATATCGGATAGCTATCCAACACTATTAGCCATGGCTGATTCCCTTTGCCATTCACCTCTGCAGATAGGCAATGTAATGATACAATAAAACCTTTACTTCTTTTTGCCGCACATGCTGAAACTGTGCACCGAAGGCCAAGAGTAAAACGAAGGAGGTGACAAGTAAAATGAATCCCGGGTAATAAAACAGCATGCCGGCGCGAATGACCAGACTAATACCACCAAGCAAACCGATTAAGCTTGTGAAATAAATACCGGCGTAATATCGGGTTTGAGCTTCGTAGGATTGATAGTAATCAAAAGCTTCCGGACATTCCATGCTCAGCACATCTTTCCAATAATTAAAAGTGACTATTAACTCATCTTTCCTTAAGTCACTAATATCAGGCGTTTTTTCCGGATCATGCTTCGTGGCTTTTGAATGTTTATTCAAACAGGCCAGATGACTGGTTAACATGTGGGGAAACGGAAAGGTGTCCTTGCGAAAAAGTTTGTGAGAGGTTAAGTATTCGGTAAAATACACCGAATTAACCTGAATCATACTACCCAATATATAGGAAGTAAATAGAGTAAGTATGATGATGCCGGGTTTATTGGCCAAGTCAGCAAACTGTTCCCACAGAATCCCTAAGGATTGCTCATTGTCAACGATTTTCTGAAAGGCAATGAACAATATCAAACACAAAAGAAATCCTGATGGTAAGACTGCAAAGAAATTTACCTTACCAATGCGATTAATAACTGTTTTTGTAGGCATCATTTTTAGGTTTTAATTCTAATTAAGAAAACATACAGGTCGTATTTCAATCACTTAGGTGCTTTGGGAGTAACTTTTACCAACATATTGTTCAAATTGAAATTCAAAGTAACATCCCTCTTGTGGCTTCAATTAATAATTAAACATTAATAATTGAATTAGCTACTCGCCTGGTGAATCCCTAATATCTGAATATTAAACATAGTCATAATCAACCACTTCCCCAAGACTACTAACCCTTACTTTTATTTTGATAGTTAGTTTTTTGAGGATAATAGAACACACCTGCGATAAACAAAGGACTTCCCATTGATAGCACACTTCCTTATCTTCTATTCTTTCAAAGCTCTAAGCAACTATTTTTCAATTTTTTTCAATCAATACTTGACATTGTAGAAGATCTTTTGGTAAATTTATTAGTGAATTCAGTGTAGAGTAGTGTTCAATACAATAGTGTTGGTGGGTACTTGTTTCAGTGTTTATTTATTCAACAAAATTATTGGCTTATGAAACAGACAAAATTGTATAGTGTCAAAAATGTAGACATGCTGTTTGCATCGCAAAAAATCTGTGGTTCCTTGCGCGATAATCAGCCCGAGTTGGTGGTGATCCGCACCAACTGGACCATGGATTATGTGGAGGACCTGGAGGAGCGCATCACTGATGCGATCCATAACTATCTGGGATTGGACCGTTTCAATGCCTTGCGCAACGCTACCCAAAACCTATACCAGATCATCACCCCTGCCTGGCGCGATCTCTCTTTTATCCGCACTCAGATAAAAGCGGATTTTGGTGCTGAATCGGAGTTTATTCTCAAAGAACTGGGTTTGGGCAATTACACCAAAGCCAGTCGTAACAACCAGCAACAAGTATGCACCTTGCTAATGGTATTCCGTCGCGGCATGTCGGATGAACTGAAGACACGCATTGAAGCCAAGGGTACCAATCCGGCCCTGATTGAGCGCATCAAAAACTATGGGATGGCCGTCATCGAGTCCAATAACGAGCAGGAAAAGATGAAACAAACGAGCAAAGCCTTGAGTTATGAAGCACGCGAGGCCCTGAACGACATCTATAAAGACATCATCAGCATCTGTAAAATTGCCGCCAGTTATTACAAAGATGATCCGGTGAAGAAGGAGCTATTCATCTTCTCGAAAGTCACCCGTCGCCTGGGGCAATCCAGCAACGCACAGTCACCGTTAGTTAACGAATAGAGAAATGCATCAATTTTTATTAGCACCCGGGATAATTTTAATAGGCCCGCTCTTGTTGGTTGTTTGGGCGTGGCTTCAGCAGGTGAACCCAAAAACAGGGTTGAATTGACGATTAAAAATAGATTTCAGTCAAACGGCCGTCGTGTTTTTGAGGGCAAAGCCCCTGAGAATAAGATTTCTTCTTCACTTCTGCCTGTATGCGGATGCAGGTATCGCCGGCTACTTTACACATGGATAGGTTTGGGTATTCCATGAGTAGCCGGCGTTTTTAAATTTTGAACATTGTTATCCAACACACATTGCTGATTGTTAAACAACTTAACAGCAAAGGGTTTTACTTTCTTATACCGCGAAGTAGCATAAACAAAACTGCTCTCCTTGTTCAATAATCCCCAATGCCACCCAACATCTATGGTACTAAAACCATTTTCCATGCTTCATACAGCCACATTTTTTGTCACTAAGCTATTTTCCACCACTCCTGCCCCATTATTATCCATCGATGCACCATTTTCCATGCAACCTGCACCATTTTTATTTACACTTGCCCCCTTTTCCATGATACCCGCCATAAAATGATTCAGTCATTTACCATTATCCACCACCGTTGCCACAATATTATTTACCCTTACGCTCACATTTTTTATCTTTTCATGCATATATTCGATATCTACCCGCTTTTTTGTCAACTTATTGGAATGATTTTTGTGTGCAGGTGAATAACCGCTCTTAAATGGGCATTGTAGATGATTTATAATTTTGCCTACTTTTATATCGTTTTACACCAAGCAATTAAAATGGATATAGATGTAATTCTCGATCAAATTTACGCGTTGCCCTTAGTGTCAAAAAATGCCTTAAAAGCACACATTGAAGAGGTAGAACATCCCAAAGGACACATCCTCATGCGGGAAAATAAACCAGAGCGAGATATCTACCTCCTGAAAAAAGGGATTGTAAGGGCCTACGCCAATTACAATGGCCATGAAGTGACCTTTTGGTTTGGAAAGGAGGGACAACTGGTTGCCTCCATGAATAATTATGTGAGGAATGAAAATAGCTATGAAGATATTGAACTTTTAGAGGATTGTGTTTTTTATAAACTGAAGAATGTCACCTTGCAAAGCCTATATGAAACGGATATCCACATTGCAAATTGGGGACGAAAACTGGCAGAATACAGTCTTGTTGAAGCTGAACAACGTTTAATATCACGCCTTATCAAAACGGCATCTGAACGCTATAAAGACCTGCTAAATGAAGAATCTGATTTACTGGCAAGAGTGAAATTGAGTCATATCGCCTCTTACCTGGGTATTACGCAAGTCAGTCTAAGCAGAATAAGAGCAGAAGTGCGCTAGTTGTTTTTTATCATTTGTAAAATTCTAATTCATTCTGCCTTTTTACATTTGCAAAAAAAACATGAATTGGATATTTTTAATTTTAGCTGGAATATTTGAAATTGGCTGGCCTCTGGGCTTAAAACTGTCTCAAACAATGTCGTCAAAGCTCTTGGGAATAGCAATGGCCATTGTTTGCATGACTATCAGCGGAGCCTTGCTGTGGTTGGCTCAAAAAACAATACCTATTGGAACAGCCTATGCCATTTGGACCGGTATTGGTGCCATTGGTACATTACTCATTGGTATTCTATTTTTTAATGATTCGGCTTCCATTTGGCGATTATTATCTGCCTCTTTGATCGTCATTGGAATTGTCGGTCTAAAAGTGGCACATTAAAACTTTTGTGTGCATAAAAAACAATCGACGCTGATTTTCATGATTCTTATGATTAGGAGGGATTACCATTCTAAAATCAGTATTTAAGTATCAAAGTCTGATAGGCTGATGACCTGAGATAAATAAGCTATCTTGTTTCGACGCTTTTCCATGGATTATGCACATACTACTTATGATCTTTTGATGCGAATTCCATTACGATTCCTTTAACGCATGGTCTTCGCATTTTTTCAATTCAGCATTATCTTAATAATATTATCTCATCTTCAGAATAATACGCGCTAATAATTTACATAAAGTTAAAATCTGTCTGAGTTGAATGCTTTCGGATCAATACTATTTAAATCGCTCTATATATTTGTTGCAACAGAGACTAAAAAAAGGATCAATTCCGCGGAGGGGATAAAATATTGTAGAACCGCTTAGCATGCAAACACCTATTTCTCCGGAGGAGATAGAGAATTATTTACCTGATAAATCTTTTTAAAAAATGAATCCGATTCTAACGTGATTATATACTTTATCCATCTCGGGAGAATACATCACTGACAATTCAATGGGTAACACCGACAGGTAATAAGCCAGACTGATAGCTCCTCCCGTTACGTATTTAGCATCCTTAAACATATTCGGCTCAAAAGGATTATCAAAATTATAACAGGCCCCATTCACGCGTAAGGTCGTATAAAACTCACCAAACACTTTGTACTGTGCCCCGACTCCCAAAGAAGCTGCAGAATGCGCGCTGATCTGCCCATCATTAAGTCCGGCAAAAGGGATTTGAACATCCATCAATTGCTGGATACCGCCCAGGCTACATTCATCGAAAACAATACCGGTACCATTTTCGGCATAGTATGCATTTACATTTTCAAACAGGGTGAGCTTCGGATTGATGGCATGATAGCCAGCATGACTTAACTGAAATGTCATTAAAGGATTGTCAGGGGTAATGGTTGTATCTCTATCGATAATTGAACCATCCGTCACATAATCGTACTCCCGATTGAGCCCTAACCCCAGATTAATCTTTGTTCTCCTTCCCTTTCGGGGCAAGAAACTCCTATCCAATGAGTTGTGTCGTGACCGGACAAACACATTGGTTCGACTGAAATCACCCTCTACCGAGCTGGTCGAAATAGAAGGTTCAAAATAGGTGTGATTACGGCTGACCCCAATACCCAGTCCATAATGATTATTGAACATGTGGTAGTACTCCAGGCTAGCAGTTAGCGATCTTCCTTTAAAGAGGTAGTTTAAATTGGCACCTGAATAGATGGGGATGTTCCTCCGCTCTCCTTTCAACGATACATCCACTACATCATTCATGTTGCGACCTAAGGATTGACGATGTTGCAAATGAATTCGCCACTGCTCGCTAAAGCTTAATTTTACATTAGTACGGGATTTATCCCATATTAAATTTCGCCAGGTATTATTTACAATCAATGCGGCACTGGTAAAGGAATGGTAAGATAAGCCGACACTGATACTATTGAGCTCATTCTCTTTCACCACACATTTCAATATCCCATGCCCCGGAGCGGTCGGCTCAAGCTCATAGTACACATATTGATAGTAAAGTTTGGTATAAGCACTTCTAAAAGATGCACTGAGTTCTTCGGCCGTATAGCTTAGGTCAGTTTGCAAGTTGAGACTATTTAATAACAAGGATTCACTGGTATATTTCAACCCACTTATTTCGATTTTATCCAGGATGATGGAACTATTTTCAGGCAATCTGGTATGCGGTTCAAAATTGACCGGTTGAATGGCATTGAGCGAGTCAGCCAAATGCTTGAAGTAGGGATAGTATTGTTCACCCATTTCATTACCAATATCCATGATCTGCTGTACGGAACTAAAACTGCCTGCGGTATAATCCAATAAGGAAGGCTCTATCAATAAATCACATAATGCCTTCTCCCCTTGAAGGCTTTCGGCATCCCGGTAATTGGTGATCTGATACATCACATCCATCACCGTATTCAACTCATCAGCTTTAGACAAGCCGGTAAACAGATTGACGCCAATCACATAATCGGCTCCCATATCAATGGCATCACTCACCGGAAAATTACGGATTATACCACCATCGACTAATTTGGTATTATTATAATTGACCGCCGGAAACACTCCCGGCAATGCCATGCTGGCGCGTATGGCAAACACCATTTCACCTTTATCCAATACCACGGCCTCACCTGTGGATAAGTCAGCAGCAATACACCGGAACGGAATATCTAAGTCATTGAAATCTTTTATATCATTCACCGGAAATAAGATCTCTGAAAATTGAAGCCAGATCTCCTCCGACTCGATCAGTCCCGTAGATAACATGGGTTTATATCTTCGATGAGGAATGGAGACCGAATAATTCTCATAATCATCTTTCTCATCCAAACTCACATCGTAATAGGATGGCTTACCACTCAATAGTTTATCCCAATCCAGCTTACCGGCAATGGAGTCAATCTGTTCACCCGAATAACCGGCGGCATACATGGCTCCAATGATACTGCCCATACTGGTACCAGTAATGTAATCCACCTTTAATCCGGCCTTGTCAATGGCTTTTAAGATGCCTATATGTGCCATTCCTTTAGCACCGCCACCACTTAATGCTAAGCCGATTTTGGGGCGCTGGGCCAACAAAATCTGTGAAAGTATTAGCAACAAAATACTTGAGAACAGTCGGGTGTAAGGTAATTTCATGGTTGATTAATCATTAAAAACGGGGCTCTAAAAATTCTATGTCAAAACTAATCAATTTTATTATTAGAAGGCAATTCTCCAGGCCACAATTGGCCTTCAGACTGTGTGCATTCTCCGGTATTTAACATGCCAATAATAAGCAGATATTTCGTCATGCAGTCATCAAGCCTTGAAAACCTAAACCAGCAACTGACTATTTCAGGCAATAGCTGTACATCATCTGAGGCCTCAACAAAAGCATTTAGCTCATTGTAACAATTGTTACAAAATAGCTAGCTAATTCCATTTAGTTTTGTTCAATAAAAATAGCAATTTAACTCCATTAAATATGAAAACACAAAGATACAGACAGCAACATGAAGATATTTTAGCTATTGCCGCAACAATTTCTGATAAATTAAATCATGAAGCCATATCAAAAGATGCAAATGGAAAGAAAACAATGAGCTTTATAAAATTGTTGATGAGTTAGTAAATTAACAATTCAAAAAAACCACTATGAACTTAAAGTTCATAGTGGTTTTTTTATGTCATTGCCAGCCTTTATTTTGTAGAGGTTACTCACTCACAAGTCACCAATATACTTCACACTCTATTGGTTTTATAGTTATCTTGAAGGTTTGTATTCATACCCTTCACCGCTTTTCACCTCAACAGAAACCGTTGTATCCTCATACACCAGGTTGAAGTGATTATCAGACTCACAATAGATAATGGCCTTTTGTAAGCGATTCGCCTTCCAGTAGATATCCACCGTTAATCCATTCCTGGCCTTTAACCCGGTCACATGACCGTGCTGCCATGCCGAAGGTAAGGCCGGTAACAGGCGTAAGGTATTTTCTTCGTGGGATTGCAAAAGCATTTCCGCCACACCAGCTGTATACCCAAAATTACCATCAATCTGAAAGGGCGGATGGGCATCGAAGAGATTTTTATACATTGATTTTTTAAACAGCAATTGAATATGTTCATGAGCCATATCTCCATCCAACAGTCTGGCGCTGCAATTGATTAACCAGGCCCGGCTCCAGCCCGTACCGGCACCGCCGTTCTTCAAGCGATAATCCAAGGTCTTTCTAACTGCCTTGAACAGCTCTGGCGTTTTGTCTTTAGTGATACTGATTCCCGGATGAAAGCCATACAGATGCGACATGTGTCGGTGACCAGGCTCTGTTTCCGGATATTCACGGTCCCATTCCAGGATGCGTCCCTCACTTCCGATGACAAACCCGGGGCGTAATTGTTGTCGTTGTAGCATAATAGTGTCTAACAAAGCTGATTTCACCTGCATCACTTCACACGCGGCTCTGTAATTATCAAATACTTCAGCAATAATTTGTTGATCCATGGCACTTCCCAGACAAGTAGCCACCGGCTGTCCCTTAGTATTGAAAAATCGATTTTCAGGAGAGGTTGATGGTGCTGAGATGAGTAACCCATCACGCGGATCTTCAATGAGCCAGTCACTGTAAAACTGCGCCACCGCTTCAATGGCCGGAAATGCGCGTTCTCCTAAAAAGGTAGTGTCTTTGGTGAAGGCGTAATGTTGCCAATAGTGCTGCATCAACCAGCCTCCGCCACCTACTGAACAGCCCCAATATGCTGTTGGAGCTCTTAACCAGGTAGGTGCCCATAAATCCGTGGCATGAGGGATGAAAGCACCACGACAACCAAAATTTTTGGACGCAGTCTCTTTCCCATTTTCAACCAATCGGTCGATATAATCAAACAGAGGCGTGTTCAACTCACTTAAATTGGTCACATTGGCCAACCAGTAATTCATTTGCAAGTTGATATTTAAATGATAATCCGCATTCCATGGGGCATTAATGTGCTGGTTCCATAACCCTTGTAAATTAGCAGGATTGGTACCTTCCCGCGAGGAGCTGATCAACAGGTAACGCCCATATTGAAACAATAAGGCTTCCAAACCGGTATCTGTTTCCCCTGCTTTTATCCGGGCAATCCTTTCATCAGTAGGAATGGTATCACGGTTGTTATCATTCAGCTTAATATCGACTCTTGAATAGAAATTTCGGTAGTCACGAATGTGCTCTTTTTGCAAGGTTTCATACTCCCGTTCTCCGATGGCTGCTAAATCCACCCTGTTTTGTTGACTGTAATCATCGAAATAGTAAGATGAATTGGAAACCAGGTAAAAGGTCGCTTTCTTCACATTCTTTAGTTCCAGAAAATCATCACCTCTTTGAACTTCACCTCCATTGTTGTTTATTTTCAAGCAAGTCTCAAACTTGACGCCCTCTAAGATGGGAGCCGGTTGATTATCAAACACCCCACCTCGCTGCGTCACTTCGCCTTGCATGATCAGCCAGTTTTTTGCATTGGTAGATGTCTTGACTGTTGGATAGCCGTTATCATCGGGTCTGGTTAATCGCACCTTACCATTCAATCCATCCTCTGCTTCCGAAGTCATTTCGATGATAATGGCCCGATGTGGATGGGAAACAAATACTTTTTGGGTAATCCGATTACCATTTGACTTGTAGGACACTGATGTTGTAGCATCACTGATGTTGAGCTCCCGCCGATAATCGCTTATATTCTGGTGCTCAAAGTCCAGGAATAAATCCCCCAGTGTTTGATGGGAGCGCACTACTTTTTTTCGTGAAAATTTCTCTACGAATAAGTCGTCTGCCTTCCCATTCTTCCCTTTGAACAGGAGTTCCCGTATCTTTTCCAGATCTTTTTCATCTCCCTGCGGTTCATCCCATCCCAAATCAGCCGGCCACATGGAATCATCATTTAGCTGAATATGTTCATGGGAAGGCTTTCCATAAACCATCACACCTAAGCGACCGTTACCCATGGGTAATGCTTCCTCCCATTTCTCAGCAGGCTGGGTATACCATAATAACGAATCTTGCTTTTTGTCCTTTAAATTGTTCTGAGTGCATCCTGATAGTAACAAAGCTATCACTAAAAATACGTACCCCGATTGATTGAATAGATATCTCATCTCTTATAAGTGAATTTTTATAAAACATCCCTGATGGAATGAACATCTAAAAATAGTCAATCCAATCATAATATCAATTCAATCACTGCTTATCGATAGTTAATAAGGTAAGGCTATCTGCCTTCAATCAACCTACAAGATCTAATAAACATGACATCTAGAAGGCATTACACCAATTGACAATAAATATAAAAAGGGAAACAAATGAACATATTAGGCATATAATACTGATTCCTTTAGTATTATTCCCAAACCGATCCCAGGGCAAATTGAACAGGAAAATGAATGATCGTCCCTTTTTTTTACACCAGTTGCCGCCTAATATTGGCCAGTTGCAGATTTTATTTCCGTTCAGTTATCATGAAGCCCATCTTTGTTGTGAAATTTAAACTAAAAATTATGAAATCAACCACTTCAGTAAAAATAGCAGGCGGCTTTTCCTTCTTCTTTTTCCTCTTCCACATTCCTTTTTATTGGATGTTCGATTGGAAGCATAATCTGTCCTGTCTGAGCCCTGAGAACTGGGCGATTATGATGTGTTTTAACATCATTACCATCGTTTTACTCCTGTTTATGAGTTATGCCAGTTTGCTTCAAACGGCAGAGATGGTCCATACCCGGCTTGGGAAAACATTCCTGCTATTCTCAGCCTGGTTTTATTTCTTTCGTATTACTGCTGAATTTCTCTTCTTTGATGCGCCAGATCCCATAGTTTCAACCAGCATCATTACGCTTTGCCTGATTCCTGCACTTGGGTACAGCATCCCTCTATTTCAGAGATCACCGAAAGATAAAGATCTGAGTTCCTTGTAGAAATATGTACATTTGTGTCCCCGGTAAAGTCAAATCAACTATGCACAAATTAATAAAAATCATACTTCATCTCTTCTTCTGGATTATATACTGTTTGCTAGCTGCCGCCATCAGTTTTGAACTGGAAGAAGGAACCGAGTATGTTTTGCGTCACCGGGAAGTATTCGTCATTAATCTCATCTGGGCCATTCTGGCTTTTTATTTCGTTTATCTTTTTGGATATAGGTTTTTCGAACAGCGAAAATATGTAGCTTATTTTGGTATTGTCAGTCTTGTGTCGATTTTGCTTACTTCACTTTTTTATTCTCTCTATGCCTATGCTTTAGATGATTTTTATACCATTACACCCAATCTATATTACACCTCTCTTCCCGGGACCTTTATCATTGCCAATTGCGGTAGTCTGCTCAAAGGATTTATTGCCTGGTTTGATGCCGGTCGCATCCAAACCGAGTTGGAAAAACGCTCACTTCAGCACGAGTTAGAGAGTTTAAAATCACAGATTAACCCCCACTTCTTATTCAATACGCTTAATAATATTGATTCATTGATACTCATCGAGCCCCAACAGGCATCGGCATCTCTGCTCAAATTATCAGACATTCTGAGATACATGCTGTATAGTACTGAGAAGCCAACCATTAATCTGTCGCAGGAAATCAAACACATTGAAAATATCATTGAACTGCAAAACCTGAGACTGGCGAATGTCGATTTTGTACACTTTAGTAATGAAATCACGCATCCGGGAATACAAATAGCCCCTTTGATTTTTACGCCCTTTATCGAAAATGCGTTTAAATATGTTGTCAACCAAGGAGCTCTGCCAGCCATTGAAATTGCACTAACCAATTCTAATTCAGAACTGTCTTTTAGATGCCGGAATTATTACGATCCGCAAAAACAAAACAATACAAGCGGTACCGGTGGAATAGGATTAACCAATGTACAGCGCCGGTTGAATTTGCTCTATCCGGAAAAACATGCATTGCAGATCACCAAAGAAAACAATACTTTCGAAATCAAATTGACACTGACGACCCCATGACACTGACTTGCATCGCCATCGATGATGAACCCCTGGCCCTGGCTAAACTGAAAGCAATAATTGCCCAAATTCCTTACGTCGAGCTCAAAGAGACCTTCTCCAATTGCATCGATGCCATCCCCTATTTAACAGCTCAATCTCCTGACATTCTGTTTCTGGATATTCAGATGGATCACATGACAGGTATTCAATTACTGGAAAAAGTAAAAGTGAAGCCGCATGTCATCATTATTTCAGCCTTTGAACAATATGCCTTAAAAGGATATGAATTAAATTTGACTGATTACATTCTAAAACCATACGGAATCCATCGCTTAATTCAAGCGATAGAAAAAATAAAACAGATCAAAGAGGCTACAGATCTAGAAAGTAAGGCTGTTAAAGATTATATCTTTATCAAAACCGATTATCGCATCTTAAAGATGAACCTGCAGGACATCTTGTATATCGAAGGAATGCGTGACTACTTGTGTCTTCATACTAAAAGTGAAAAAATACTCACGCACATCACGTTTAGGGAACTCCATGAAATGTTGCCAGCTGATCAATTTATCCGGGTCCACAAGTCCTATATGGTACATTTGGCATTTATTGAAACCATTGAAAAGCACCGTATATATATACAAAATGCTATTATTCCAATCAGTCATACCTATCGAGAGGCATTCTACAAAGCCATAAAAGCCTGAATCAACCTATCCAATCCACACATTCGGCTTTAAAACAAAAACAGAATTTTCACACTCTGTTTCATCAATTCGGTTTGCACCAAACTAAAACTTCCAGAAAAACAACATCTACAAATAACATCCCTGTACTAATACCATGGATTTAATAAATACACCGGGGCATTTTCGGCACACCCCGGGCATTTATATCATTCATCATGAGGATAAATCACCCTTAACAATCCCCCTATTGTCGCTCAACCAGATTGAGTTCTAGAGCTGAAATTTCACGCATTTCCACTTTACGGACTTTTCCTGTCACTGTGGTCGGAAATTCATTCACAAACTTCCAATACTTTGGTATTTTATAAGTTGCAATCTGTCCCTTACAATAGGCTTTTAATTCTTCTTCTGTTATATGGTTGTGATCCTTGAGAATTACCCATGCCATTACTACCTCTCCATATTTGGAGTCGGGCACGCCAATAATTTGAATATCTTTTATAGCATCATGGTTATGCAAAAACTCTTCAATCTCAAATGGCGAAATATTTTCACCGCCTCTTATGATCAAATCTTTAATGCGCCCCACTATCTTTACATAGCCGTCATCATCCATCTCGGCCAGGTCACCCGTGTGCATCCATCTCCCTTCATCAATGACTGAAGCAGTAGCTTCGGGATTATTCCAATATTTAAGCATCACCGAATAACCACGTGTACAAAACTCCCCTCCTATACCACGTGGCACAATCTTGCCCGTTTCAGGATTAATGATTTTTATTTCAAGATGAGGATGCACTTTTCCTACCGTTGCACATCGCCGGTAATCATTATCATCCACAAATGTTTGCGTACTCACAGGAGAGGTTTCTGTCATCCCATAGCAAATACCCACTTCCTGCATGTTCATTTTTTCCCGCACTGCCCTCATGGTCGATTCAGGACAAGAAGCTCCGGCCATAATACCGGTCCTTAAACTTGAAAAATCAAATTCATTAAAACTGGGATGGTTTAACTCTGCTATAAACATCAGTGGAACTCCATATAACGAGGTACATTTCTCATCCTGCACCGTTTGCATCACTGTTTCCGGATCAAAAGCCTCACCGGTTAAAACCATACAAGCCCCATGGGTAATACATGCCAGGTTGGCTAACACCATTCCAAAACAGTGGTAAAGCGGCACTGGAATGCACACCTTATCCTTTTCAGTGTATTTTAAACGTTCTCCAATAAAATAACCATTATTTAAAATATTGTGATGAGATAAGGTCGCCCCTTTAGGAAAACCTGTTGTCCCAGATGTATACTGAATATTAATCGGCTCATCAAACTGGAGGCTATTCTCAATTTCAGTCAGCTTTTCATTGTCCACGCTATACCCGGCTTCAATCAAACTTTGCCAGTCATGATCAATTACAATAATTTGCTTCAGATGAATACACGCAGCTCTTACTTCACCCAATATCTCAATGTAGTTGGTTTTACGGAATCCTTTGGACATTATTAGCAGACTTATCTCCGACTGCTTCAACGCATATTTAAGTTCAGATGCCTTATAGGCAGGATTCACATTTACTAAAACAACTCCCAGGCGAGCAGTCGCAAATTGCACAATAACCCATTCATACCTGTTAGCTGACCAAATACCAACCCGATCCCCTTTTTTTATCCCATAGGACAAGATCCCTTTAGCCACTTGCTCTACTTCATTCCAAAACTCCTGGTAGGTAGCCCTGTAATTTTGATAAGGCACTACTAAAGCCTCATTGTCCGGATATTTTGCAACTGTTTCTTTTAATTTTTCAGAGATGGTTACACCCAATAAAGGGCATTCTGACACTCCATTATCATATGATAGTTTTATCATATCAATTCGTTTGGGTTTCTATTTCACTTGTATCACTCCACATTCCAAATTGTTATTTCATCACTATTACATGCATTTCTTTAGTGATTCAAAACTTAATTGAAAAGTATTGTGATGAATTATCACACCAGCAAATATAAATGATAAATTGAAATAGAACAGAAATATCTCATTTTTTTATAGGAATCTACTACCACAAACCTCAATACTGCAGATAGTTTCTAATATTTAAAATATTAGATTTCGACGACTCCACCTGTTGTCAGCCAAGAACTCTTCTCAATAAATATCATAATTTTTCCGTCTCTACACTTTTAAATCATCACATTTGCACGCAATATTCAATTAATTTAAAAGCTTGGATTTACTCAAATTCGTCCGGAAAATGTGTGGGTTTCCTCACATAATTATCAGTAAAGAACCAACTCTATTAAAATTCAACCCATTCCGGGTTATACCAGGTTACTTATTTTAGCAAAATAACGATCTCTTTACAAATGATCTTGGAGGAATCAAATAACATTCTACAAAATTACAGATTTCAACAATCATTGATTAGTGCCCGTCACCACGCCATGGTCAATCATCTGTTGGAAAAAATCCACAATGGACTCCTCGACAGGCCGGTATTTTACGCCCAATTCATTTATACCTTTGCTGTGGTTTAAATTCCAGGGGTAACCAACATTGCGACTGATCATCTTCCGCTTGAAACCACTAGCCGGCGCCATGAGCCACACCAGGAACTTGGGCAATGTTTTTTGCGGGAATGGGAAAGCGGTTCCAAATTCACGTTGCAATGCTTGAGCTAAAGTGAGTATATGTGAATTCTCAGCTGAGATGATGTGACGTCCCCTGACTTCTGGTTTGAAACCTGCCGTAAAATGTGCCTCTGCCAGATCACGTACATCTACTACACCAATATAAAAATCAGCTGCTCCCATCTTCATAGTGCCATCACCAATCTGCTTTACCAAATTGAAGCTTTCTGAGGTTGATAATGGACTGATGCCCGGACCAATCACCAATGATGGATTGATCACCACCAGATCCCATCGGTTTTGTTGCTCATTTATTTTCCAGGCTTCTTTTTCAGCTACGGTTTTAGAAAAAGAATAGGCCTGATGATTGATGGTTGAAGTCGTGTTCCACTGATCTTCTGTTCCTTCCCCATTGGGATAACCAGCAAAATCACGCGCATCGCCCACTATGGCCGCCACACTACTGGTCAGTACAACACGTTTAACAGATTCACTTCGATTTACACCCTCCAGTACATTTCGAGTACCCAACAAAGCTGGATTGACCAAATCACGTAGCGGATCCTGTACTTTATTAATAAATGGTGAGGCGGTATGAAACACCAGCTCGCAGCCTTTCATCGCTTCATCGTAGGATCCTTCTTCCAATAAGTTTGCTTTGAAATATTTAATAGATCCTTTCGTTTGGTCAGCCAGAGCGTTCAGGTACTTCAGCCTTTCTTTATTATTGGGGTTTCTTACCGGTGCATGAATGGTTAATCCTTCATCTAACAAGCGTTTCACAATCCATCCGGCCACATATCCTGTAGCGCCGGTAATCATGACGGGTTTTGTCTTATCTATTTGAGTCATATTCATGGAATTTAGTATTTTAAAGATAATAATTGATTAGCTTCAAATGCTTATGTTATCGTTGTTTTTTCCGGAGTTCGCCCCCCTCTCTTTTTAAAGAACTCCACCTTGGTCTAAAAATCAGGGGCTGGCATAGGCATTGGCCCCAGGTTCACAAATTTCCCATCCTTGTAATGGGATGATTATTGCAATTTCATTTTAACGGCAGCATTCACCTTACCGCCTAACTGTGGTGCTGAAGTCATGTATAATGCTACTGACAGTATAATTAAAGCTATCAACCCAAGTGCTATCATCATTAACATTTTCAATGTACTCTATTTTTTTCTTTTATAATCAAAATTAGGTGAGTCGTGGTAAGAGAAACTGCTAAAATGAATTATAGTTCACCTTATGAGTAATTTTTTTTTAGGTCTTCAAACCATCCCACATCATAGTGAACATCAAGTCGAATGAATCCTCATTTAAAGGCATGCGATTATCCTGAATTAATGCAGAAAACTCATGTATGGTACCTGATAGATAAGCCATAATAAGATCCATCTTCACATCTTTAATTAAGAATTCCTTTTGCCCCCGTTCTATAATATCAAAGAAGGGCTGGAATAATTGCATGGCCTCCGTTTGCACTGCTTCATCGATGAATGGCGAACGATGGTATTGCTCCAGAAATGCCAATTCAGCTGACTCATTAACAATGCCCATTAGCATCTTGGTAAACATCTGTTTCAAAACCACTTTTAAAGGATTATCAAAATTCATATCTGTTAAAAAGTTCTTCGCTTTCTGCCGTTTCAAATAGAGATAAAGAGAATTGATCAATTCCTCCTTGTTTTTGAAATAAATATATAAGGTCCCGGTTGCCATACCAGCTTCCCTGGCAATACGAGCCATGGTAATGCCACCAAACCCCATCTGCTGAGTCAAACTCAATGTTGCCTTATATATCGCTTCTATCTTCTGTTTATCTTTTGCTCGCATGCGGCAAATAAATGAACATTTATTCATCTTAACAAATCGTTCCATCATCTTTTTTTTGCATATAATACTAATATACAAGCGTTATAAGCATTACCCGACTTTGAATTTATGATGCCTGATACCCACAGTTTGAAAAATCAGGAATCGGTATTAATTCACTATACTTGCATCAGGGAAACACCAAGAGGGAATGACATTATCAGTAATATTTCAAAGACGGGATAAAAAATGGTTTGAGAAAGTATTTGATCTTCACTATGAAAAGATCAGAAACTTCCTCTTTTACCGAACCAGTAATATGGATAAGGCCGAAGACTTGACGCAAGATGTATTTATGAAATTGTGGGAGAACCGCAAGAAAGTAGATGATTACCAATTTCTATCCACCACCACACAATACGACGAGCTGGGTAATACTACCGAATACTGGGTATTGGGTCATGAAGGTACACACCCCTCTGAATCTTTTCAACTTCAGGGAGGGTTTGATTATTCAGGCAATGGCTACCTGGTAAATATAGAGCTATACTACCGTAAAAGTAAGGGTTTATCGGAATCCTATATCTCCCGAAATGAAGATGAATCATCAGACGAGACGACTTTCACCTATTTCTCACAAGATCAAAAGGCTGTAGAACTGGATATTCTCATTAAAAAGAATTTCCGCAAATACACCTCCATTGTAAGCTATTCCTATAGTAAGGGCCAAAGTACTTACAACGGCATTACAATCCCCTCACATTTTGATCAACCTCATCAACTTAAGCTAAGTGGAATTTACCGTCATAAGAAATGGCATTTCTCCTATATCTGGAGCTATCTCACAGGAAGACCCTATACGGACTTCACACAAAAGGATTATCTCAGCACACCCAATAACACGCGCCTGAACGCGACTCATCAACTGGATCTGGCCGGTGTGTATACATATGAAACAAAACATTTGAACGGGCAATTAGGACTCTCGCTAATCAATGTGTACAATCAAAATAATAATATTCGCAAAAAGTTTTATTACGCCAATGAAGAGCATAATAAAGTCATCACCACCAATATTCATTCACTTGCATTTACACCTGTTTTCTTCATCAATGTAAAATTCTGAAAAATCATCCATCAGTTTAGTTCAGATTATTTATAGCCTTTTACTTGACTTCACCTTTTTAGTCCCCAACAAAGTATTCAATTAATGTCGATTACGAAAAAGTTATAAAAAAGTGGTAGGGTATTTTGACAGTTGTTTGTAGTAACGCACAAACACGGTTCAAATCATGCCACAAAAAGAAAGGATATACAAGAAATTGCGAGATGCACTTCGGCACCTACCAAACGAGGTAAGCCGCTATCTTCTGATGTATACCTCCTTCCTTGGTGTCACTTCAATACAAAAGAAACATCCCCTTTTTATAGCCTTATGGGATAAAATTGCAAAACAAACAGATATTGTTACGTGTGATCAGACGGACTTTGGCACAAGCATCTCTCCTAATCCTAATCATCACCGTTTTACATGAGCAAGGCCCGCAATGCTATATTGCTAATGATTCCATACATAAAGTTTCTCTGCCGGATGGTTCTGTGATTTATCTGAATAAAAACAGCCATCTTTTTTACAAACCCGCTGAATGGCACAAAAGGAGGAATGTCAGATTGGAAGGAGAAGCATTTTTCATAGTAGAAAAAGGCCCCGTTTTTCAGGTTAAAACAGCACTTGCCGATGTAAAGGTATTAGGAACCAGTTTCAATGTGTATGTAAGTGACACCACCTATTCCTTACATTGTTACACAGGAAAAGTGAGTGTTCACAGCAATACCAATCATTTTCACCAACTCATCTTTCCGGGCGAAGCTGCCATTTTGATGAATAACGAATGGAATCATACTCCCGTCTCCATTCAAAATCATCCCGAATGGCTGAAGCTCCCCTTGAAGTTCTCACAAGAGTCACTAAATAACGTATTTACCACCATTGAAAAACGATTTAAGGTTAGCATCAAGCTGCCAGACTATTCCGATAAGTATTTTACCGGAACCATATCAAGCAATAACCTGGATAGTGTTATGCAGGTTGTTTGCTCCCCTATGAATCTTACATACTAGCACATAAACAAGAAAGAGGTTCAGGATGAGCCTGAATATTTCACAGGTTGATGCCACTATTGATGAAAACAGCTTTTCCCACTATTTTACCGGAGAAGGTTGTGCCCGGGCTAATTCTTACTTTTATAAGTTTCACAATAAATTCTGGGAACCCATTTGGCATGAATTTATTAAAGTAGAATCGGATGAAGACGTCTCTGCCTTTTATGAAAAACACAGTACCCAATTTGTGAGTGATTATGCAGCTACCAATCCTGGTGAAGACTTTGCAGAGACCTTTGCTACCTTTGTGATGGCGGATAAACCGGGGAACACTTCTATTGCCAACCAAAAGCTATTGTTCATGCACCAACAGGAAGAGCTGGTCAAACTACGTGATCACATCCGTACCGAATTAAAAGCCAATCTTAGTCTTAAGAGTATACATATCTCACGAATACCCTGGAAACGATAATTATATTCGATAAAACAAAGAGGTGCTAATGCACCTCTTTTGTCCTTTTATTGCATAAATAAGCTATATATCACTATAATAACCCATACATAAAATACATCCAGCTTCATTCACTCCATCCAGAAACCATTTGGTGAGATGAAAACCAGGTGAAAGTCGATTCAAATTATCCGAATCTCTATTTTCCCTAATACTTTTCATTTTTCACTAATACCCTATCTCCGGATTCCTTTTCTTCCGCCAACACATTCTTAAAGAAATTTCTGGCCGGATACTCATAAACCAAAGGCAACGTACCTCTTGTCAACCATGAAAAATTTGCCAACTTCAAGTTTTCGTGATGCTCCTCCAGAAGAAGCATTCCTTTGCTGGCCTGGTGCCGGAACCAATTCTGAACAGTCGGATGAGACCGGAACCTGATTGCTTCCGGCTGAATATCAAATTTAAAACAATCTTCCCGGGATATATTAATATACCCGGCCTCTAAATCAGCTTCATAATTCTGTAAATCATAGTGAATCCGGGTTGCGATTCCCAGAGGTGACAATAATTCATATTTATCCGGAGACTCTTTGAATAATTTAAGCGTAGCACGAATAGTCCCCCTGACAGCCAATAAATGGAAATGGTGCATCAGCTCTTCCTCCGGGAAAACAATATCTTTTCCCTTCCTGTGAGCATCAAACAAAAGACTGGACAATATATCATTGGTTTCCTCCGTAAAATCTGCACCAAACTTATCGGCCAACTGAAAACAATACAATAATAAATAATCTGCCTCATCAACAGGATTAGCCAATGTGCGGGAGAATTTTAGCTTCGCTTCAACATATTCTACCGAGGTAAGATATCCATCGGGTAAAGGTGCATCCCCATCAACAATATCATCGATGTAACGCATTAAAGTATAATATGACTCAAGAAAATCTCCGCGGATCGGGCTAAAGGAGATGTATTTAAAAAACCTCAGATACCTTAGGAACGATCTGTATTTCCATCCACGCGTTTGTAAGAGATGAGCATATACTTTCTGACGCATATCCCTGGCCAATTTATCCATTTGCATATTTTCTCTCATAGTCTTGATCTAAAGGATAAGTTAGTAATCTTAATGTTGAACTACTTCTAGCATCAATGCAGGTGATCTATCTAAAGTTATGGAAGAAATGAATAAACTCAAAACAGAATATCGGTAATTACCACCATTGATTTACACATTGATGATACTGATTGATATTACATAAAGAATTCAATTTTAAATTACTCAAAAAACACTATATTTGTCCCGGATGTTAAAAAACACTACTTCATACCAAAACACCCGGATACTGGTCGGGTAAAGGCAGGTACTCTAAAGCATACCTGTAGAGATTGAGCTGTATTATCATAGGGCTTAAAAATTTATACCTGTCTCCTTCTGATTATTTCTTAACTTATAAAATCCTTAAGGATTAAATTTTGAATACTTAAACCAGTATATCATGATTACCTCATTATACCCGTTTGGCTGGAATGCAAAACTAAATCAACTTCTGCCCAATTACCCGGAAGAGATGATCCCCGGTCGAATAATGACCGTTCACAAAACCAACTACATTGTACAAACAGCTTCAGGTGAATATACCTGTGAATTAGCTGGTCAGCTGCAATTCAACAAGCTACCGGAAGACTTACCGCATACCGGCGATTGGGTGCTGCTTCTCCCCTACGATCCCATGGGAATCATCACAGAAGTGCTGCCACGTCATACTGTATTAGCCCGAAAATATCCCGGGAAAACAACCGGCAAACAAGTATTGGTCACAAACGTGGACATGGCCATTCTGGTGCAGGGATTAGACCGTGATTTTAATCCCGCGCGCCTGGAACGTATGTTGGTGGGCCTGAAAGATGCCGGTATAAAACCGATTATCGCTTTAAATAAGATGGATCTATCTGAAGAGTCAGCTCAACAAATACACTTAATTCAAGAGTTATTGCCTGACGTAGCAGTATATGGCATCAGTGCCATCACAGGAGAGGGCCTCCAGGAGTTGGAAGGCACCATGGAGCAAGGCTTGACCTATGTTTTATTGGGAACTTCGGGTGCCGGTAAGAGTACGCTGCTCAATGCGCTCTCGCATCAAATGATACAAAAGACCAATGCCATGAGTGATACTGTTGGCAAAGGAAAGCATACCACAACGAATCGTGAATTGTTCCTATTGCCCAATGGCTGTCTGATGATTGATACCCCGGGCGTGCGTGAGTTTGCCTTAGCACTGGATGACACGGATGCGGTAGCTTCCACTTTCAGTGAGATCGAACGGTTAGCACACCAATGCCGGTATCATGACTGCAGTCATACCAGTGAGGCAGGCTGTGCTGTGATTGAAGCTGTTGAAAACCATGAACTGGATGAATCGGTTTACAACAGTTATCTCAAGCTGAAACGAGAAGCTGATCATTATGCAGCCAGCACCTTGGATAAAAAGCGGAAATCGAAAGATTTATCCCGCCTAATCAAGAATATGAAAAAAGGTAAACATGGTAAGTTATAGCAATTTGAATTTAGACCTTAAGGTTTTAAAAACCTTAAGGTCTTTCACAACCAATTATTTAAAAAATACCATGAGCAATTATATCATTCGAAACGCACACGATCAAAATGATATCAATCAACTAAAACCACTTTTTAATACAGTGTTTCACCCTGAAAAAGTAGGTGACTTTGCAGAAACCATGAGCCATCATCTCCCCGGGTTGAAACCGGATCATTGGTTTGTGGCTGAGGATGCCCCCACACACTCCATCGTTTCAGCCTTTGCCCTCATTCCCTGGCAATGGGAAATGGCCGGTATCCCACTTAAAGTGGCTGAGATGGGTATTGTGGGTACCCAAGCCAATCACCGGGGGAAAGGATTGATGAAGCGCCTCAATCACCGCTTCGACCATCGATTACGGGAAGAAAACTACGACTTGGCAGTGATTCAGGGCATACCAGGCTTTTATCACAAATTCGGATACCACTATTGCGTGGCACTGGAAAACCACATGGAAATACCACTGCACCTGATAGATGAGTCAAGTGAAACAGACTTTGTCATTCGGGAAGCCACACAGGAAGATATTCCCTTTTTGAAGCAACAAGATGAGCTATATCGGCAGAAGTATTTTCTGTCGGTTAGCCGTTCTAAGGAACAATGGACCTATTTATTGAGTCACAGTAAAGAAACGGAGTATGGTGCTGACTATTGGATCATTGAACATCCAAATAGTGAGCAATATTATGCACGGATACCTTATACGGGTTTTGGATATGGCCTCATCATCAGCGAGGTGAGTGAACAAATCAGCTGGCCGGCTATGGAAGCCTTGATGACATATGCTAAAGGTGAAGCCATAAAAAAGAAGAAGCCTTATCTACGTTTGAATCTACATCATGATTCCATAGCGGCTCAGTGGGCTATCCAGAAAGGTGTGCAACGGGGTCTCTCTTATGCCTGGCAGATAAAAGTGGTTAATAAATTAGCATTGCTTCAAAAGATGAAGCCGATATTGGAGAAACGGGTATTAAACTCATCGTTTAAAGGATGGAATGAAACGGTAAGATTGGATTTGTATGGTGAACAAATCGACCTGAAATGGAAAAAAGGTCAATTGAAAGAAGTTAATCCCGAATCAGATAAAGAGGTATCACATACGTTTTGTATACCGTCCGATCTCTTTGCCCTCTTGATTCTGGGGCATCGTTCGTGGCAAGAGTTACAACTCAACCGGCCGGATATTGCGCCGATGCTGCAATACATCAAACCCGAAGTGAATCATTTGGCGGAAGAAACAGGGGCTCTGATAGAAACGCTGTTTCCGAAGTGCCAATCATGGATTTATGAGCAGTACTAACTGAATTAATTCATCCGATGGCTGTTTGAAAAGATAACTATCGGATGTGGCTTTCATAATGCAAGATTAATCAACGCAGAGGTTGCAGAGATATTAAGAATTCAAGTGACAAGGAGTCACCGACTAAACTATAGGACATATCATGGAGACGACTATTTTTACAGCGAATTTTAAAAAAGCCTTTGGAAATATTGAATTGCCAATTGTATTCTGGCACTCATCTGATCCGGAGGAAGAGTGTATACTTGTTTTGCTGCTGCTCCCCCCTTTATTCCTGAATTTGTATCACACAAAGAGCGATACAAGAAAACACCTGAAATGGTAACGGAATTTATTGACGGTCTTAATCTACCCAAAACACCGGGAGAATATATTAATTTCGCACCTATTGATAAAGTGAAAGAATTAAACCAGGTTGAAGGTGTACTATTTTTTGCCACTCCCGATGTCCCGATTTAAGGAAATGTACCTCACCATGACCGAATGTTGTTTACATGATACGAAAGCCTGGAGTAAAGTAAAAGAAAGGATCAATCATGGAATTTAATCTTGATCACTCCGTCAATCACCGGATTGCCATCCCTGCCACCTTATTAAAGAGACAGATTTTCAGGTTAATTGCAGAAAAAGCAACCTATCTATTCTACCTAAAGCACTGGAAATAAAAGATAAAACCACCAAATACTGGAAGGAATCTACTGCTATTACCCTTAATGATATCTCAGAAGAAGAACAACAAAGTTTTCTGAAAACATGACAAAAGATTGAAGACAACATATCTATCTCACACCAAACCACACGTTAATCTAATCATTTCACACGTTAATCAACAAAAATGAACCCTTTATCGAAAGCCACCTAACGGCTGATGGTTATGATGCTGCAACTATTTAACTTTAATAGACTGTATTGCAAGTGATAAACCGCCGGCTGGTCCTCAACCTGCTAATTTTGGGAACCGCATGGAAGAAGAGGCCGGCGGATACAGGCGCAATATACAAACTATAAGTTTTTTGTATGGACTATTTAAGTGATTTTGAAACGTGGAAAGCACCAATTAAAGCTGTTCCATCCAAAGCGGTGAAATTGCCAAACCAACCCATTGATGAATGTGCTGCTCAGGCCGAAACATTGGCCACTGAAGCGGGAAAAGACAAAGTGCTGTTAGAACAAGCAGGTCTCGACGGAACGCTCATTGATGACCTGGTGCCGCTTTCCGGTGCTTTACGCTATTGCCAGGCCCAATGGATGAGCGAATACCGCGCCCGACAAGACGCCCAGAAAGAGTGGCTGGAACAATCGCCTGTGGCCTATGAGCTGCGAGACGAAATATTACACCACTACAGCTTTGCATACCGCCAATACCCTGACATCCGTAAAAAAGTAACGCGTATCCGGGAAGGGGCTGGTCATGCCGATATGATCCAGGATTTACTGGAGCTCGCTGTTTTAGGTGATAAAAACCCGGAACCACTTACGGCCATTGGTTTTGACACCACCCTGACCGATCAGGCCCAAAGCTGCTCGAGAAATATGGCAATCTTACTGGCCACGGCCAACGGTTCAAAAGATGACAGTAGTGAGATTAAATTACTACGCGATAAGGCTTACACCCTGCTGGCCGAGCGCATGACCATCATCCGTGAATATGGGCGTTATGTGTTCTGGCGTAACGAGGCACGCAAAGAAAAATACCTTAATGATTACAAAGGGTAGATAGTAATAGTCCCGGAAATAAGCTCAAGACACATTTTCGGGATTATTTCTTTCTTTTAAACTTACTTTTCATTTCAATAGGCAACATTCACCTTTCAATCGCAAATATAACGCACTAAATAGACAATATACACCTTTCGATACCCTTCGATCACCTTTCAATTGGTAAATTTTCTACTACAATTGGCAATTTTTTCACTTTCTCCGGCAAAATAAAACATCCTATGAACTGTTTCGAAAGCTCTTTCAGTGACTCCGATCTGCACATCGGCCTCATGAAACAAAATTCTTTACATTTGGAATACGTAAAACCCATCATGCGACGCCCTTATTAAGGAATTGTATCGAAATAACTTTTAATATTTAAGGAAGAAATATCGGTTAGATTCCTATTCTATTTTTTTAACCACGAATTACACTAATTAAGCGAATTAGTTTTCCTTCGAAAAACACCAAGCAGCTAAACTGTTTTTAATTCGAGAAATTAGCGGACAACAAAACAGGAAACAACGAAGCTGTTATCTGACTCATTTGTGTCCATTTGCGATATTTGTGGTTTAAAAGTTATTTTATTACTCTTTCTAAGCACTCGCTATACTAGGGTATGGCGTTTATTAATTTTTATTTTAATAGTTCATCTGCCAATTTCTCAACATCCTTTTTTAGTTTCATCCATTGTTTTTCAGCTTCGCCACCATCTTGCATTTCGGCCTCTACATTACCTACATAAGCCATATTGCAGTAGTCGCAAATATCCTTTATAATATGAATAGCGTGGGCTGCACCTGATTCGGCATGAGCGACGACCACTCCTAACTTTTTGCCAGAAAGCCCCTTGGTTCCAAAAGGATAAAACCGCTCAATGACCACTTTCATCTGTGCATTGATGGAGCAATAATAAATTGGAAAGGCTAAGAGTATGGCATCAGCCGATTGCAGGGAAGGATAAATTTCCTGCATCTGATCACGAAGAATACAACCAGTGTTTTTCTCCCCCTGGCATACTTCGCACCCGATACACATGTGGATATCCATCTCATGCAGTAAAAATGTTTCGACTTCAATCCCCTTCTTGTCTACTATTTCGCCTAGTTTCTTTGCCAGGAAACTGCTATTACTACTCTTTCGTGGGCTACCGAGGAGGATGGTGAGTTTTGTTATCATTTTCTTGAGGCTGGGTTTGATCGTTCTTATAATAAAAAAAACAAATAATGATAGCGCAATAAAATAATGGATGATTAATTTATTAACCAACAATGTAAAAAGCAAAATAATTCTGAAAAATGTTATGTTTTTACTAGACAAACGAGCCTTTATGTGATATTTTATGTAGGTACTAAAAAGAAAGTATTATGAATGCAGGCATTTTTTTTACCGGAACAGGGCCCATTCTGATTTTGACATCGTATGATTCTCTGACGAATCCTGACTTTGTTACGAAACTATCAGTAAAGGGTATCAAGAAGTTCATCGCTTTTGAGGTTTCTGAAGCTGTTATTAAAGAGAAATATGGCCAACACTTTAAGTTAGTCATGGGCGACCTCTATCAAACCGACGACATACGGATACTTGACTATGATGGACATCGTGTTTTCTACAACTTTTCACTAAAAGAATTAGGCGATCCAATTTATTACGAATCTTAAAAAATCTGCTGTTTCATTTTATCCAGGGCAGCAATAAACTCCGGCTGATGCTTAACAGCCTCAGCCATGAGATTCATCTCTAAAAATCCTATTTAATTTCTTTCAAAAAAAAGTTGGCCACGGTTTTTGTGGGGATATCTGACCAGGCCAATGTATCCTACGTGGCTTAGCATCTTTCGACTACTTACTGTTAGATCAATGTTGGCGATAATTTCGCCCTGGTGTTCGGCAACTAAGAGTAAATCATTTTTCCCGTCCAGAAACTTCCGGATCCAGTCGGTATGATTCACAGCCATCTCCTCAAATTCCTCCCGGGTCAAAGGGATTTGATCACAATTCAGATAGGACTTGACACATTCAAACAAACTACTGGAATCGGTAAGCTTCGCTTCACGAATGAGTATTTTTTTACCTGTTTTAGTGGTTATTGGTAAGGGGTTTATTTTCATAATGATCAGGTTTGATTGATCTATTTCATTTTTATAATCTTGTTATATGGGAGTCGTCTCCGAAGTATTTCCACCGTAGGAAAATCTAGTAATTTGGCAGCCTGATATTTATATCAATGGTGGTTTCCCTGGTAAATTCACATAGATTCTGGCCCAATTGCATTCTTTATTTTGCTGTCAGTTGAATAGATAAGTCTAATGCATTCGCAATTAAAACAAGGTTTGAAATTCTAATATCTTCCCCGTTCTCTATTCTTGATATGTAAGGTCTTTTTTTTCCAACAAGTTCAGCCAACTGGTCTTGACTCATTTTAAGTTCCTTACGTCGGTTTCTAATTATTTCTCCAAAATAATATAAAAAGGCATCATCACGGAAATTCTCCCTGCGCTCAGTTCCTCTTTTCCCATATCTTTCGTCCAACAACTCTTTAGCATCAAATGTCTGTCCCATGATTCATTGTATTTCGTAAATATTCATCTAGTACTCTTTCCGCAAGCTTTATTGCATTTTTGTAGTCTTTGGATGACTTCTTCTGAAATCCATATAAGCAAACTACTTTTCTACATTCTACAAAACTCAAATGGTCAATAGCGAACATCACAACTCTGTATTCATTCCCTGCCTTTATTCTAAGCTCATAGAATTTAGTAGACTGCTATTTCTTTACAAAGCTCGAGTGCACAACCTTCATTTCCCCCATGATTTCGATAAGTTGAAAAAATTTTGTCACAACTCTTTCATCTTGGCGGTCAAAGAATTTTAAACACTCTTCTGTTATAGCTATTTCTCTCACAAAATAAATGTAACGTTTTCGTTACAATAAATCATCTTTCTTTATTAAATTCTTGTCGGAATATATGTTGATGGCAGTTTTGATCCGATCGTACGACAATAAGCTTTGACTCCACTTGTTTTATTCAACCGGAGTGCCCCCTTTTCAACCATCCGCTTAAACATATTCCCACCGCTTTTGCACATGACTTCCCCTGTTTTACCATGTAATGTCTCTCCTTTTAGATTATTTTTAGGTCTCTAATTGAGTCACTAAAAATCATTTAATATGAAGCACCTTTTTATCGCATTAGCGATTTTGTCAGCATTTCTACTAAGCAGCTGTCAATCCAACCAGGTAACCTTGATCCGCAATGGACAATCCCGTTACACGATTGTCATCCCCGAAAAGGCCGGCAACAAGGTAGTGAAGGCTGCCAATGAGTTGCAGGCTTACCTTGAAAAAACAAGCAATGCCACTTTAGAGGTTCATGCCTCTCCCCAAAAACCTGATGGTCCCTGCATTTTAGTGGGATGGCCTGAGGAAGATCACTCCATGGATCCACACCGCATTATTAACCGAACCGAAGGGACCAATATCCTCCTGACCGGAGGATCGGATCAAAGCACTTTGTATGCTGTTTACACCTTTCTGGAGAAGTATGCTCACATCCGTTTTTATTCTCCCCAGGTGGAACACGTTCCGCAATCATCAACCCTTCGGGTACCGGCCGCTATGAATGACGATTTTATTCCGGCCATCACAACCCGCACCGTCCATTCAAAATTATTTTACGAGCACCCTGATTTTGCGGCCAAACTAAAAGTCACCACTGAAGCTTTCCCAGGGTATGTGTCAGAGGCCAGAGTCCATA
Source organism: Marinilabiliaceae bacterium (assembly GCA_016342595.1). Taxonomy (GTDB): domain Bacteria; phylum Bacteroidota; class Bacteroidia; order Bacteroidales; family Marinilabiliaceae; genus JAEINY01. The sequence goes on along the minus strand of JAEINY010000009.1, from coordinate 2,289 downwards.
CCTTTCACCGATTTATGCCTGAGACTGACTATTATGCCAGTCATCCGGAGTATTATGCCCTGCGCAACGGCAGACGCATTCCTACCCAATTGTGTCTGTCGCATCCAAAGGTGTATGAGATTGTGAAGGAACGGGTGAGTGATTTGTTGCAACAAAATCCTGATGCTTCAGTCATCAGTGTCAGCCAGGATGACAACACACAATATTGTCAGTGTAAAAAATGTGAAGCCATTAACCAAAAAGAAGGATCTCCCGCGGGATCGGTCATTGATTTTGTGAATCGCATAGCCAGGGAATTTCCCGACAAGCAAATTTCCACGCTGGCTTACCAATACACACGCAAGGCACCTCGACACATCAAACCAGAACCCAATGTACTCATTACCTTGTGTTCCATTGAATGCGACAGGAGCGCCCCCATTTCTGAGAAATGCAGTGACTTTGCCACCGATTTGAGAGAATGGGGAAAGATTACCGACAACATCAGAATATGGGATTATACGACCCAATTCACCAACTTCCTGGCCCCCTTCCCTAATCTTCATACCTTGCAACCCAACATTCAGCTTTTCAGAGACAACAACGCCAAATGGGTTTTTGAGCAGCACAGCCATAACCCCAGCGAGTTGTTTGAACTGCGCTCATACCTGACTGCAAAATTGCTATGGGAACCTGATGCCAACGTGGACAGTCTACGCAGCGATTTTCTGAAGGGCTATTACCAGGAGGCCGCCCCATTCATTGAGAAATATATCACCACCATTCATGATGAATTGAAAAAGCATCCCGATTTCTTTCTTTTTCTCTATGGTGATCCGTCGCAAGGTTTTTCCTCATTCTTAAAACCGGAACTCCTGCGTCAATATGATGATTGGTACAACGAAGCAGAAAAGGCTGTTGCGAACAATCCGGCGCTTCTTAACCGGGTAAGAAAAGCCCGGTTAAGTATTGATTTTGCAATACTGGAAGCGGCACGCCAGCAATTAGCCCCTGATATTAGTCTGACCATTCGTAATGCAGAAGGAAACGATGAAGTGCCTGCTGCCCTGACCAATCGACTGAATCGCTTCATTACCACATGTGGTGACAACGACATTACACTGCTTAATGAGATGGGGTATGGCGTAGAGGAATATGCCACGCTTTATAAAACGACCTTGGCCAGAGCCCAACAAAAGAACCTGGCCAGAGACCAAAAAGTCACCCTTTTGACAAAACCTAAAAAATATGCCGATGAAAATCCCATGGCCTTGACAGACGGGGCTTTTGGAGGCCCCAGCTTTTATGCCAATTGGTTAGGCTTTGAAGGCAACCACCTCGAAGCCATAATAGATCTGGAGGAAGTCAGGGAAGTGAGTCATGTATCCACCGCATTTTTACAGGTGGTTAATCACCTGGTATTTTTTCCTTCAGAGGTCGAATTCATGGGATCAACTGACGGAAATACCTATCGGTCTTTGGTAAAAATCAAGAATCAACGACCTCTGCAACGCGACAGTAAAATAAATGACATTCAATATTTCAATGCCGCATTCAAACCGGCTTCTGTGCGATATTTGAAAATCAAGGGACGTAATTTAAAAACACCACCTGTATGGCACCACGGAGCAGGACTGCCCGCCTGGATTTTCATTGATGAAGTGATGGTTGATTAAGTAATACCGATTGTATAATGAAGCTGGCCTTATCTGCATTTCATTTGATAATGCCATTCATCATTACATCGGCATTATACCAAAAACAATAAGTCCACATTCGTGGTTAAAATGGTATAACATATAACAATAAACTTCTTTTAGCCCAGGGCCATCGCTTTTTTTTAATGCGATGGCCTTGTTGTTTGGGCACCAGGCTATGTAACGCTAAATCCGATGCTGTGCCTGGCAAATAAAACACTACTGTTTTTCTTTCGAAACATATCAATGCAAGCAATAGAGATACTGCTTCTCTTTATAAAGCTACTGTTGAAATTTATAAAGAGCCTGTTTTTAATTGAACAAATCCCAATCAATAACACGCTTCTCTCGGGGAAATTTCTTTTAAACTAATAACCACCTCCCCACTCATCCTTCGCGGTACTCCTCCTTGAAAAAAGGAGGAGAAACTTCTCTCAGTCACGCTTTTCCTACCGCTAAGAGGCACAGGCTCTCCTGATTTTATGTAGGAGGGGTGCCAAAGGCGGGGTGGTTATTAAACATATAACTCCAGAAGCTATCAAACCAACGCATTCATATCCAACAGGTAGGCCACTTCCCCATTTCCCAAAATGCTGGCTGCAGATATCTCACG
>JAEINY010000394.1 GCA_016342595.1 Marinilabiliaceae bacterium | reverse complement strand
CCATTTACAAAGTGAATCAAAACATTATAATGGTAGTACTCATGACTGGCCGACTGCAGGGCAAAAGCATTTAAACGTTTATTGTGTTTTGTTTTCCGACGGAAAACATGAAATTTGTGATAAGCTGCGTAATTTGTGGTTACTTTTTTTTAAACAGAGTGCCTTTTGTAAATGCGATTGCCCTATGATTCATGGATGAAGTGCACGAATTTCTATCAATCTATTGTATATTTGCGCCTCAAAATAAACGAGCAAGATGATTTCAGTTGATGGATTGACGGTGGAATTTGGGGCCACCACCCTTTTTAAGAACATTTCTTTTGTGATTAATGAGAAAGACCGTATTGCCCTGATGGGTAAAAACGGAGCAGGAAAATCGACCCTGCTAAAAATTATTGCCGGCGCGCGTGAAGCCAATAGCGGACGCGTATCGGTTCCCAAAGAGAAGGTGGTGGCTTATCTGCCTCAGCATCTGATGACGGAAGATAACCGGACGGTGTTTGAAGAGGCCTCCCAGGCCTTTGCCCATATTTTTGAGATGGAGCGGGAAATAGAAGTCATCAACCAGGAACTGACTACTCGTACCGATTATGAGTCGGATGCTTATATGGAACTGATCGAAAAGGTATCGACCCTCAGTGAAAAGTTCTATTCCATCGAAGAGACAAATTTTGATGCCGAAGTGGAGAAAATTCTCCTCGGTCTGGGATTTCTTCGTTCGGATTTTACCCGACCCACCAATGAGTTTAGCGGCGGATGGCGTATGCGCATTGAGCTGGCCAAGCTATTGCTTCAAAAACCCGATCTTATCTTGCTGGATGAGCCTACCAACCATCTGGACATTGAGTCCATTCAATGGCTGGAGGAATTTCTGATCAACTGCGGCAAAGCGGTGATTGTGATTTCTCATGACCGGACTTTTGTGGATAACATTACCACGCGTACCATCGAAGTGACCATGGGCCGTATCTACGATTACAAGGTGAACTATTCACAATACCTGGTATTGCGCAGCGAGCGTCGTGTACACCAACAAAAGGCCTATGCTGAGCAGCAAAAGATGATTGCTGAAAACATGGAATTCATTGAACGCTTCAAGGGGACCTATTCCAAAACATTACAGGTTCAATCCCGGGTGAAGATGTTAGAGAAATTAACTATCGTGGAGGTCGATGAGGAAGATACCTCTGCATTACGATTGAAATTTCCACCCTCACCCCGGTCCGGCAGCTATCCGGTTATTGCCACCGAAGTATCCAAAAGCTATGGTGATCACCTGGTGTTTGCAAATGCGTCATTAACTCTGGAGCGCGGTGAGAAAATAGCTTTTGTAGGCAAAAATGGGGAAGGAAAATCCACACTGGTAAAAGCCATCATGGATGAAATTTCATTTGATGGTGAGTTGCAAATGGGACACAACACCATGATTGGTTATTTTGCCCAAAATCAGGCTTCATTATTAGATGAAGAACTGACGGTTTTTCAAACCATCGATGATGTGGCCAAAGGGGATATTCGAAATAAAATCAAGGATCTGTTAGGAGCCTTCATGTTTGGTGGGGATAACTCCACAAAAAAAGTAAAAGTCTTGTCTGGTGGGGAACGCACACGCCTGGCCATGATTAAACTGCTATTAGAGCCGGTAAACCTGCTCATTCTCGATGAGCCCACCAACCACCTGGACATGAAAACCAAAGACATCCTCAAAAGTGCATTGCAGGCCTTTGACGGTACCCTCATCTTAGTGTCACACGACCGGGACTTCCTTGATGGTTTGGCCGATAAGGTTTACGAATTCGGTAACAAACGGGTGAAAGAGCATTTGGGTGATATCAAGAGTTTCCTCAGCATGAAGAAGATGGAGCACTTGAATGAATTGGAGAAAGCTAAATAAGAAAGGTAAAAGTGGAAAGTAGAAAGTAAAAAGGTAAAAGTTTAAAGTTTAAAGTAGGAAGACTGAAGTCGAAGAATTGTGCCACCATTAATTACTTGATTCAAACTCCGGACTAAGTCTTCGTTACAAAATAAACTGACGATTTTAGTGCTGTGTTATTCAATAACAAGTTTTGATTTTTTGATAATTCATCAAATTGTTACACAGAGTTTCGGAGAAAAAGTAAAAACAATAAGGGCACAGAGTATTTTCATTAGTAAGATGTTAATAATTTCATCATTAGATTTTAAAGGCTCTGTGACCATTTCCTTTTCCTGAACTTTGCGTTCTCCGTGTAACACTTTTTTTTAAAACACACAAATACAATCAGGTTATTCCGATACAATTCCTAAGGACTAAAAACAATGCACTGATGACTTCAACGCGCATTCTATTTTTTAACAATCTATTACTATATTAGCGCCGTTTTGAATTAATTTATCAATAGAAATTAAAATTTACAATATATGAGTAAGGTAATTATCAAGAGCTTCGAGCAACTAGAACAATTAATTGGAAGTGAGTTAGGAATTTCTGATTATCACCAATTCACCCAAGAGCAAATCAACTTGTTTGCTGATGCCACCATTGACCACCAATGGATTCATATTGATGAGGAGAAAGCCAAAAATGAATCACCTTTTGGAACGACCATCGCACATGGTTATTTAACCATCTCCATTCTACCTCACTTGTGGAACCAGATTGTGGATGTACAAAACTTGAAACTACAGGTGAACTATGGTATTGAAAAGTTAAAATTCAATGCCCCTGTTAAAGTAAATGATAAAGTACGCCTACACGCAAAAGTGGTGGATGCTAAAAACCTGCGTGGCACTGTGAAAGCCACCATCGGTATCACATTAGAAATTGAAGGAAGCCGCAAGCCTGCTTACGAAGGTGAGATTGTGTTCTTGTATCACTTCAACTCGTAAGTAGCAAGAAAAAAGTCGCAAGTCGCAAGTATCAAGATTCAAGATAAACCAAAAGCCGGATCGATTTATATCATCCGGCTTTTTTGTTTTTTAGCTTTGAATAAAACGGTATGCGACGTGCACTGTCTCATTAAACGCAGCCACTGCCAATCAGACCTCATGCACTAGTCGAAAAGCTTAGTTTCCTTCCTTCTTAAACCTGTGTACTGACCTTTTTTGTTACTGCACTACACCATGAATCCATCAAATCATGAAAAAGCGTTAGTACACTGGGAAAATTACTCAGTGCACTCAGTAATTTTCCCAGTGAAATGAATGAAACAAGGGATCTACGAAAATCTAAAATCGTAGATCTTAAATCAAACTTCTAAAATCAAGGAGGGCTTTCTCCAACCGCCGCATCCCCTCTTCCATCTCATCTGTTGCCAGTGAAATCCGAATGTAATCAGGCGCCCCAAATGCTATACCGGGAATAACTACCACTCCATTTTCGGCTTTAGCTGTAGCCAGGCAAAATTCCTTCACCTTATCTCCTAATAATGGTCTCAGGTTGGGAAAGATATAGAAACTGCCGCGCGGTGAAACAAAAGGGATGTTTAATCGGGTTAATGTGGCTTCCACCAGATCTCTGTTTTTTTTCAACACCTCATTATAAGCTTGTATGGTAGCTTTTGTTTCTCCCTTTACCACCGGAATAGCGGCATACTGATTGGCGGTAGGAGGTGCCGAAATAATAGTGGCGTTATTGGAGGTAAATGCCTGTGCTAAAATGGAATTTCTGGTGATAATCCACCCTACCCGTAAGCCGGCCACTGCCCCACTTTTTGAGATGCCATCCACCACAATGGTGCGGTCAAAGAATTTAGAAAAAGAGATAAAAGGTTCCCCATCATACACCAGACGACCATATATCTCATCGGAAATCACAAAGCCTTCACTCAGTTTTCGATTTAACAGATCTCCCAAGGCTTGTTGTTCCTCGGCGGAAAAAATACGTCCGGTAGGATTAGCCGGTGAATTGAGCAGTACAATATCATCTGCGCTTATTTGCTTTTCCAGGGCCTTCAGATCCACTCCAAAATCAGCTGTTAAAGCATAGGTCGCCACCTCCATTTCAAATTCTTTTGGAATCTTCAGGTAGATGCCAAAAAAAATCTCCGGGATCAGGATACGCTTAGCTCCCAGTTTGTGCAGCGTTTTGATGGAGGTATACACCGCATTTTGAACACCAATCGTTAC
>JAEINY010000393.1 GCA_016342595.1 Marinilabiliaceae bacterium | reverse complement strand
CCTCAGATTGACTATTGGCTAGCACATGCTATGGAACTGGAACGTCCGTTATTGCGCGGCCGTTTGTGCATCAACCTCTACGAAAACCTATTGGATGGCAATGTGCACCCGGAAGCGTTTATCGATTACCTGACAGAGATGATTCAGGAAGAAACCGATCCACTGTTGGTTGGTCTTTATACCCGCTATCTGAATACCACCTGTTGGCACTATCTGCCGGATCAAATCAGAGAACAACTAAGTGTATCACTCACGCAGATGCTATGGAAACGCATGACATCCGAAAGCAACAATGCCACAAAAAAAACACTGTTCCGTGCCTGGAAAAGCAATGTTCAATCATCGGAAGGTCTAAATCAATTGGCTGCCATTTGTACAGGCCAAACCATCCTTGAAGGCGTCAATATCAGTGAGCAGGACAAAATCAGTTTACTGTGTGAGCTGGCGGTTAAAAATTACCCACAAACAGATAGTCTAATCATCGCTATTAGTCAATCACTGAAGGATACTAATAAAAAGCAGATGCTGGCCTTCATCACACCTGCCCTTTCCAATAATGCAGCCAACCGGGATGAGTTCTTTTTAAGTCTGGCAAAATTAGAAAACCGTAAAAAAGAGGGCTGGGTAGGCACTGCCTTGCGACAACTGCATCACCCTTTGCGTCAGGGCACTTCTATTCAGTATCTGCCCAAAACATTGGAGATGCTGGAAGAGATACAAATGACGGGTGATATCTTCTTCCCCATTAACTGGCTCAACAGCTCTTTTGCAAGCTATAGTTCGGATGAGGCCTACCGGGTAGCTGAGCGTTTTATGAGCGAACGCCCCGATTATCCGCAACACCTTAGGTTGAAGATTTTACAAAATATTGATGGCATTCAGCGCAGTGCAGCAGTGAAAAAGAAGTACTACCAGTAGAAAGCACTATTGTCCGGGAACTAATTCTATATCCCCTTTGGGGAAATTGGTTCTCATGCCTGATCAGATCCTACAATACTTTATTCGCTCTGCGGAAATGTAATACAGAGTGTTTAAACCAAAATACAGCTGGACATCAATGAAATGAAAAAGCTAATGTATTAATAAGCCTGGTGTCAACCGGGCTTTATTGTGTTCACCTCTCCCCATAAGCCACGAATAAATACCCCATTCATTCCATTAAACAGCTTAATACAACCGTTCAGCATCTTCCTTTTTTAACGCTCCCCTTTTGTGCTTTATTTTGATTCTTATAGTATTCACCTATAAAATCTAAAGTCATGAAAAAAGAAATCATTATCAACTTAACATTCTGTTTCGCTTTAAGTTTGGTTACTGCCTGGGGGCAAAAATCAGTTCCTGAAAATCATCTTCAAAACTTGCCCAACAATTGGTCATTACAAATTAACCATCCCATTAGTTATTTGGTAACGACGACGCATTACGATTACAGCATGATGGGCCCCTTTTTAAATAAGACGCAAATCACCGGCCAGTATACACGCACAAGTGAAGATGGCACAGTCCGATGGAACCAGGTAGAAATTGCCCAGGCCCACGATCTGGAAGCATCCTTTGATACCGGATTACCACAACCCGTCATGGAAGGATTTTCTTATGTACCCTCTGAGAAAATGATGGAGGCAGCCAATTACTCAGACTTTCCACAGGATGCCACAGGCCACCTGTTCAGGAACTTGGTCTGGGACATGATGGGCTTCGAATTCTTTGCCTGGGCCCTCCCCGATTCGTACCCATTAAACCTGGAGTACCGTCCTGTTGAAGCCAACTATAAAATCGAGCTGGCAGGTGAAGGTACCTTTGAGAATAAAGACATCCGCCTGACCTGGATTGGCACGACTCAGAAAAATAACCAACCGTGTGTCATCATCAAATTTTCAGTCATGAACAATCCCTTATCTATGCATTCTGAGCATATGAAGCTAAAAGGCAGAAGTCACTATTGGGGAAATATATACGTGGCATTGAACTCAAAACAGATTGAATATGCTGAGCTGTATGAAGATGTCATTATGAATCTAAAAATGACCGGACAGGATGAATCTCAACGCTTAAATACAGTGCGTACTATCTTTGCCGAAAAAATAACAAAATAAGTTACTACTTTAGTGCTATTGGGTTCATCAGGCTGTAGCCCTGATGAGCCATTAAAACATTAACCAGATGACTACTCCTTTACAACAGGTATTCAAGCTAAAAAAAGGAAAACATACGCACTTAGCCATTGCTGCTTTTTCAGTACTATTGGTGATTTTAATCAACCTGTTTAAACAATCGGCATTGATTAGCGAGAAATCACTATTTTCGTTCTTGCTCTTGTTCTTTCAGCTCGAAGTATTTATTGCCCTGGGCCGCCTCATGTTCCAGTTCAAAGCAGGCAATACACCCCATGAAATCACCCGAAATATTGTACTACGTTTCGTGCTCTACTATGTCACCTGTTTCGTCAGCGCAGGCCTCATTTTTATAGGTTTACTAGCCATTAATTTCCTCAAAAACAACATCCCCCTTACCCAACTTATTCCACATTTTTTGACCCATGAAATGAAACATTGGCTAATCAGCACCAATGTAGGCTTGAGTATTGGGGCTTTTGTGTTTTTCCTCGTACAGTGGCAGGATGCACTGAAACGCGAACAACGCTTGCGGGAAGAGAAGCTGGCTTTTCAGTTTGAGACGCTCAATAACCAGGTTAATCCGCACTTCCTTTTTAATAGTTTCAATACCCTCTCTTCGTTTATTGGCAGTCAACCTGAAATAGCAGAAAAGTATGTCCATAAATTAGCTTCTATCTACCGCTATATTACCACGAATGCATCACTTAACAGCATAGCATTGGATCGGGAAATTCAATTTATTCAGGATTACTTTTACCTGCACAAATTGCGCGATGAGGAAAAAATAGACTTGCGGCTCTCCATTCCTGATGCTGCTTCTTATACCATCATTCCAGTGTCGTTGCAGATCTTGATTGAAAATGCCTTAAAACACAACATGGCCTCCAAAGCCTATCCCCTGCTAATGGAAGTCTATTTGGAAGACCACCAGGTTGTGGTTCGTAATAAGCTGCAGAAGATCTCAACCTTGAACACCTCTCTGAAGAAAGGTCTGAAGAAAGGTCTGAAGAATTTAAATGATCGAGTCTATTTGCATACCGGGAAAAGAATTGAAATAATAAAAGATAAACAGCACTACTGTGTAAAAGTCCCCCTACTATGATGCGTGTTTTAATTGTAGAAGATGAAAGACCAGCAGCCGACCGGCTTGGCAATTTGATGCGGGAGATTAATCCCGACATTACCATTGAAGGGGTCACCGAGACGGTGGAAGAGACCGTGAACTGGTTGACAAGTCATGACTTGCCGACTCTTATTTTAATGGATATTCAACTGGATGATGGTCTCTGTTTCGAAATATTTGATACCATTTCGTTAGATGTTCCCATCATTTTTACGACTGCTTTTAACGAATATACCTTGCAAGCCTTTAAAGTAAATAGTATTGATTACCTGCTGAAGCCCATTGACAAGAAAGACCTTCAACTAGCATTGAACAAATACGCTCGGATTTCGCAGAACCATTTGAACCTGGAGGTACAAATCAAAAAAGCCTTTCAGGAAATGAAAAAAACCTATCGCAGCCGTTTCCTCATTAAAATAGGAGCGAATTATAAATCCATTGGCGTGAGTGAGATCAGTTGTTTTTACATCCAACACAAAGGTACCTATCTGCAAACGCTCAGCGGACATAGCTATGCGGTTGACTTTACCTTGGAGCAATTGGTGGAAATGCTCGATCCGAAGTTGTTTTATCGCATCAACCGATCCTGTGTGGTTCAAATCGATGCCATTAGTCAATTGAATGCTTTTTCCTCCAGCCGGCTGCAATTAATCCTTGAAAACATGGAACGCTGCGAGCTACTGGTCATCAGCCGGGATAAAGTATCGGATTTTAAGAAATGGATGAGTCAGTAATGTCTTAAACGATCACTCACAAAACAGCAATCACTAATAATATGATCTTCTGTATCATCTTGTTATTTTTCAATAATCAGTGTGTCATGAATTGTCAGCGCAGAGTCGTTTGAGTAAATCCTGAAGGAATTCAAGATTTTTAATTTGATA
>JAEINY010000392.1 GCA_016342595.1 Marinilabiliaceae bacterium | reverse complement strand
CGAATAGAAAAGGTTCCGTTTTAGAGAGACATCCATAGCCGGTTTTAAAAACAGATTGACAGTCATCCACTCTATTCAGGAAAATATGTGATAAAACCACATCCGGGTAGGTAGTCAACGGAACTTCTGTGCATGTGTACTTCTTTTTCAAAACCGGTTGAGCTGCTTTTATGGCTTCTTCGTATTCACCCTGCGTATTCAGATAGATGACCAGATTAGCGATCGTGCAGGCTTTACAATCTTCAAAATATTTGATTCTCTTCCGATCCTTCAACAATTTCTCATGATTCTCCTTACTTTCTTTAATACGCCCCATTTTTGCATAAACATATCTTCGCAGATAATAAAGTACCGTGGGACTTTCACCATAATCGATGTACCTCTTTTCCAAATCAGCCAGCAGGTTTTCAATATTCAGTGAACTGATATTTCGAAATTCGGGCGACTCAAATATGATCCACTTATAATCCCATAATACATCAAAATAATCAAAACGATCGGGATACTTATCACAGGCAGCCAGGAGCCAGGGAAAAATACTCATTTGTTTTTCTGGAATGGCAAAATCAAAAGTAGCCAGACTGAGCACTTCTTTCTTGGCTGTAAACTCAGTATCTAAATCATTATTAAATTGGGCCTTACTGATTATTTTCTCCAGTATCTTGACTTTCTCAATGGGCGACGATACATTATCAATACTTTCAAGTAAGTAGTCCACTTCTTCTGTATAGCTCATGTTAATTTATTGTTTTCGAAATAATGTCGATTAAACCTTTGTTTAAAATATCTAACTCAAAAGCATTCATAGGATAATGCCCCATCAGCAGAGAGTTAACATATATCAGTTGCACATAGGTTTTTAATACACTTGCATCTTGTATCCCGCTTAGTTTTTTAACAATGGGGTTATCTAAATTAAGGCAGAATTTTGATTTAGTCACGTCCTTTGTTTCACTAAAAACATCATCCATAACACCTGACCAAAGATTATCTACCTCTTCGCGGGTACGGTCAATTTCCCTGGTAAAAGAGCTCTCCTGGGTCATATAAAATAAAGCCGGAATATTAGCAGGCTCAAATTTCTTAAGCTCCACTGTGGAATTAAACTCACCAAGAATATGATTCACACGTTCAATAAAATCGAAATACTGATTGTGCTCCACAAAATCAATATCTGAAAAAATATTCGTGAAAGATCTTGAATCCAGCTCTTCAAATAATTTATCAGTGTGGAGCCCTTCCAACTTTTTAATCAATGAAGTATCGTAAACAAAACCGGCATTTATCACCAGCTGATCATTGGCGCGCGCTATTGGCGAAAGTTGTCGAAACTGATCTAAATCGGGCACATAGCTGATCCTATCATTTTGCTGGAGAATATCGTCAATTTTCATATCGCCATTTGAAGTTGGCAACATAATCCAAGGAATAATTAACTGAAAGAAAGCATCATCGAGTAAAGCCAATGATTTGATGGAGTTATTATGAATTCCGATGATGGTATTTAAAAGCGTGGGATTACGCTTACTTAAATCCACGAGGTAGTTTTTAATCGCCACACTAAACTCTTCCTTCACCAGGTTAAACACCTCATCCTTGTATAGTGATTCGCGCGATGCTGTGGGTGTTAGAGCCGATGAATTGACAATTACTTTCACAAAGAAAGCCCAATCCGGCAATAGGTCCGGACAGGCATCCGAGATAAACATGTTTTTAACATATACCAGATTGCTATTCTGAAAACTGGCTTTTAACGCCTGGGGTAGAATGTAAACGAAGGCTTTTGTCTTGTTATCGGAACTCAAAACAGGAAAACAATCGATAAACTCCATGTCGAATTTTTCGTTTCCATAAACGGCAATATCTTCTTTAGTTACCAGTGATGCTTTTTCCCAAATTGCTCTTCTGCTGCCAATCTGCCGGGTAACACCCGCTTCATTAAGATGAACTTCTACATCCAGCAACTCCCCATACTTCTCCAACAGATAAATAATATCCTCTCGCCCTAATATTTCATCATCATCGGATGCATGGTTCAAGGACATAAAAATTTTAGTTCCCACATCAGCTTTGGCAGCCAGTTTTTCAACCTGATACGTACCGTCTATATTCCCTACCCATTTGATCGTTTGTTCCGATTTTTGAGAACGTGTAAAAACATGAATGGTGTCGGAAACCATAAAACACGACAATAAACCAATTCCAAACTGGCCGATGTATTCCTCTCTTTCCAATTTTAATTCACCTGACTTAGAGCTCGATCCTATTTTTGATAAAAACTCGTTGACCTCCTCTTCCGTTAAACCAATTCCATTGTCTTCAAAAATGAGTGTCGTATTCGCCTCGTTCTGAATCAATTCAACAGTGATGTTTCCAACAAAATCGTTTGTTTCGATAGCTTTACGTGCCTGAATAGCATCCACGGCATTTTGTAATAATTCTCTTACAAATACATCCTGACTGCTATAAAGATGATTCGATAGTATTTTTAATATTCCTTTTAGATTTACTTGAAAAGACTGTGACATTGACTTCTTTATATGGTTAATGTGACTAACTATTAATTTTATTTTTTGATCTGCGAAGTTAATATAATCAACTTAACAAGTAGTCTTCCACTTACCAATAACTGAAATCATAATTCCCAGGAAAGGAGATAGAAACCTATCCTGAAGAAAAAAAACTGCAAGGTTTCTTCAATTAGGGGTTGGCAATCTATTTATCTTACTAAATTTTAAATCTGTAACACCATCCATTGATACGTTAAATTCCTCTTTCGTGTCATTAAACTCAAAAATTTGACCAGCATCCAGCGTCATTAATTTTTCCATAATTGGGATAAGCGGCGCCGTAGCCTCTCCATTTACATGAAGCATAATACCATTGTTTTCAGGTTGAAGCGAATAGGTAATATCCAATTCAGCACTGTAATACTCACCCGAATAGTCTTTTAAATCGGCTTGACTAAATGAATTGATCGGCGTATAAGCACTGTAGTGTGATGGTGCTTTACCGGGGATTTGTAAAGTGAACGTTTTAGGCGAAGCGGCTTCTTCAAATTGTAAAACAATCGGAATTTTAGTGCCTGTCCACAGGAAAGCGTTCGCGGCTATCGGCACCATCTTGGTAACTCGCCCATTCGTACGCACATAATATAAGGTATCGTTTCGGATTTCAAGTTGTCTGCTTATTCTGGCCTGGTGATTCCAATAAACACCTTCAAAAGCTTGCAGCTTATTATTAGGCAACGAGACAATGGCTCTGCTTTCATTATCAGAATGCACTTGAGCTTCAGCAGTCACATCACTTTGGGGATTATGATACGCCTGTTCAAGAAACATATCAGCAATTTGTAAGGCCATTTGTGTAGGATCAGCATCTGCCCTGTTAGCCAGAATGATGACCGAAAAATGATGCTCCGGAAAACGAATCATCTCCGCTCTAAACCCCACAAACGCACCACCATGGTGAATAAGCTTCAGACCTTTATAATTAACCACTCCCAGGCCGGCCGCATAAGTAAGTTCTTCCCCATTATTCAATGTGCCCACCGTCGTCATCTGCTTCCAGAAGTTGGGATTTAAAACTGTTGAATCGTAAAAAGAATCATCCCATTTTTTTAAATCTTCAACCGTCGTAAAGAGACCGCCATCGCCAACCATCTCCAATGTGGTCATACTGATTGCATACCCATTTGATTCGTTAGGCGCATATCCGCTGGCACGATTTTTCACAATGCGTGTATGGTCATTGTGAAAATGGGTATGATTCATTTCCAGTGATTTGAAAATATATTTCTCAGCATATTCGGCCATAGAAATACCACTCACCTGGTTGACGATTTGACCCAGCAGCCAATAGCCTGAGTTGCTGTATGAATGCTCATCTCCTGGTTTAAAGTTTAGTTTGTTTTGCTTTGCCAGCCATTTCCTTACGGTCTGGTCGGTATAATGATCGTCGTCAGTCAAACCCGAAAGTTGTGCAAGTGTGAGATACTCCCTGATCCCACTAGTATGATTCAAAAGCTGACGGATAGTAATGGTATTGGCATAAGATGGGAAGTCGGGGAAATAGTTAATGAGCTTATCATCCAGCGATAGTTTTCCTTGCTGCGACAAAAGGATAATGCAAGCGGCGGTAAATTGCTTGGAGGTAGAGGCAATCCGAAAAACAGTCTGCGGGCTATTGGG
>JAEINY010000391.1 GCA_016342595.1 Marinilabiliaceae bacterium | reverse complement strand
AAATTTGCCAACGGAGAAGCGCATATTTCTGTTAGTCCGGATAATTGGCAACACACCATTACCTGGCCTGATGCCACCAGCGAAACCAGCTGGCTGAACCTTAGCGGAGGTGACTTCAAGGTAGAAGTCAAGGATCCATTTGGCTGTAAAGATGAGCGCCACTTCACCATCTTCGAACCGGATACCCTGAACCTGGTGATTAATCAATTGCAATCCCCGCTTTGTTATGGCAATTCAAACGGCATCATCGATTCCAGAATGGCCGGCGGGGTAAGCCCTTATCGCATCAATTGGAATATTGGATCCGAAAGCGAATTGCTGACCAAACTGGATACCGGACTGTATAAGGTAGAAATCCTGGATGCCAACGACTGTTTCTTCGAACAAGCATTTGACCTTGGTTACCGACGCTTCTCTGCTCCTTACATCGGCCCCGACACCCTCATCTGTCATTACGATAAACTACAGCTAGATGCCGGTGACTATAGTAAATTCCGATGGAGTGCCAATGGTAATTTCAGTTCCAAACGTCAACAGGTGACGCTCACTGATCCGGATACCTACTATCTGGAAGTGAGCGATGCCGATAATTGCCTGGGTTACGATACCCTCAAACTGGAGGTGAGTTACCTTCAAATCGACGACCTGCAGATCAAAGATGTGACCTGTTATGGCTTTAGCGACGGGGTAGCAACGATCACCGTATCACCTGCCGAATGGCCCCATAAAGTTACCTGGCCCGATGGTTCCCAACTGAATAGCTGGAGTAAGCTGAGTGGTGGCACCTATGAAGTGAATATCGCTGACAGGTTTGGCTGTGGAGATAAAGACTATTTTAAAATTGATGAACCGGCCCCCCTGGCCATCAACATGAATAAACAACTGGATCCCTATTGCTTCGGGGTACCCGATGGCATCATCGAGACCGAAGGGAATGGTGGTGTCGCTAATTATCGGTATAACTGGCTGCATGGCGAAAACAACCGGAAAATTGAAAAACTGGATACCGGCCGGTATGTGCTGGATCTGTTCGATGGCAACAACTGCCACATCCGCGAAGCGTTCAACATGCAGTATGTCAAAACCATCTATCCGCAACTGGGCAATGACCTGGTGATTTGCCAGGGGAACAATACCAAGCTTTATCCGGGTGAATATAAAAACTACCAATGGTTCAAAGATGATGTACAAACAAGCAGCGATACCGCCCTGATCATAAGTAATGCCGGCAATTACCGGGTGCAGGTCAGCGATGACTTTGGGTGCATCGGCCGTGATACCATGTCACTTGAGTTACGTGCAACAGACCTGGTACCCGAGTTTCTGACAGCCACCAGCGTGCCGGCGGGTGATACCCTGATCATCGTTGAAGTGAGCCAGCCCAAACCCAACAAGATAGAGTGGTTCTTCACCGGTGAACACCAGGTGGTGGAAACAGGCGCTTACTACTGTAAAGTCATCTTTACCGAAGAAGGCATCCGGGAGGTCAGCCTCAATGCACACAGCTACAACTGTTTTGCACAGGCCCGAAAAACCATTCTGGTCACGCCGGCAGGTTCCGGGGAGGATGCCGATAATCCGGCTGAACAGGGCTACACCAACCTGATGAAAGTGGCTGCATCACCTAATCCGAGTAATGGCTACTTTAATGTGGATGTGGAGCTCAGTGAAACAGCACCCATCAACATCTACCTGGTATCACTGGGATCGGGTAAAATATTGGATCAACGCAAAGGAAGCGGCATGAAATTATACAACGCGTCCTTTAACCTGTCCATACCGGGCCCCTATGTGGTAATCGTGGAGTCTGGCGGGGAGCGTCGTGTGACGAAAATGATTATTAAATAGAAAATAATACCGCAGGGAACGCTGAGAAAAAAGAGGAAGTGAAAATCTTAAAACCAAAATAAACCGCCAAGGCGCAGAGAAAAATATACTTGACAGCTTTGCGTCTCTGCGGTGGAAGAATAAAAACATTGAGATGCTTTACAAACGCATGATTAAAATAAACCGCCAAGACGCGGAGACGCCAGGGAAAAAGAAGATGTGATGTTTATAAAACTTACAACCCGCGTAAACATAGAAACACAGAGAAGAAAAACGTTGCGGCTTAGCGTCTCTGCGGTAAAATATAAAAATAATGGAATACGAAAGATATAAGGAGCTATCCCAGCAAATATTAGATGCGGCTATTCGAGTACATAAAGAGATGGGGCCTGGTTTACTGGAAAGTGTTTATGAAGCTTGTTTAATAAAGGAATTCAATCTCAGAGGGATTAACGCATCAGCTCAGGTTCATCTTCCTTTATTCTATCGAGGAATAGAACTGAAAAAGGATTTCAGGCTTGATATCCTGGTGGAGGATGAGATCATTATTGAACTAAAAGCCATGGAGGAATTACTCCCTATTCATGAAGCACAACTCATCTCTTATCTGAAACTAGCAGATAAACGACTAGGCTTCCTAATCAATTTTAATGTTCGCTTACTAAAAAATGGCTTCAAACGGTTTGTCAATGATTTTTGAAAGATATACTACCATAAAGATACGGAAAAACAAAATAAACCGCGAAGACGCAGAGACGCCAAGAATAAAAGCCTTGGCGGCTCTGCGCCTTTGCGGTGATAAAAACAGCAGTTCTGCGGTGGTAGAAAAAAAATATAAATGTATCCTTTTCCTCCTAATCTTCTGTGGGATACTCTCAGCTCAGCAGTTGGATCAGGTAGGCAAAAAAGACGCCGTCAAAATCAACGGTGGTTTAAACGTGAACCAGATGTACCGCACCAACTCAGCCAGTGGGATTGATCCCTATGCCCTGGTGGTGACCGGTAACCTCTCGGCCAGCCTTTACGGCATGTCCATACCGCTGTCCTTTGCCTGGTCCAATAACCAGTGGACCTACACCCAGCCCTTCAACCAGTTTTCCATCAGTCCAACTTATAAATGGGCTACGCTGCACCTGGGCTATTCCAGCATGAGTTTTTCGCCCTACTCGCTAAGTGGCCATACCTTTGCCGGGGCGGGCGTCGACCTCACCCCGTCGGACAAGTTTAAGTTCAGTGCCATGCATGGGCGCTTACGCAAAGGACTGCCCGGTGACTCGGCCATGGGATTTGATCCGCAGTACCGGCGTATGGGATCCGGGTTTAAGACCACTTACACCTTTAAGAGCGGCGAAGTGGGTGTTCACCTGTTTTATGGGGAAGATGATACGGACAAACCAGCCGACCACATCGACTCGCTGGGCATCACCCCTAAAGAAAACCTGGTGCTGGGCTCCACCTTTATGCTGCGCCCTTTCCAGCGCCTGACGGTGCGGGGTGAGATGAGTATCACCAGCCTGAGCCACGACCGCCGCATCAGCAAAGCGACCGATTGGGACGGTGCGGCTACCTTCCGTTACCATGCGGCCAAGTCGGACATTGCCTGGAGCACCGCCTACGGAAGCCTGGGAGCCGGCATTGAATACGTGGAACCCGGCTACGAGACCCTGGGCGCCTATTATACCGTGAACGACTTTGTGAACTACACCTTCAATCTGGCCACCGTCTTGCTCCGGGGCAAAGTGAGTGTGGCCGGTAGCCTGGGTATCCGCGAAACCAACCTGGACAAACAATCGGACACCGATCAGAAGGATGTGATCCAAAATATCAATGTGGGTTTCAACCCGGGAGAAAAGTTCAACATGAACCTCTCCTACTCCAATTTCTACAACTACACCCATGTGCGGACTTTGTTTGAAGAGACCAATACACACACCGACTACGAACTGCTGGATACTTTGCAATTCACCCAGATCAACGAAAACATAAATCTATCGGCCAACTGGCAGATGAAAAAGACCGAGACGGATAAACACAGTTTGAACGGAAACCTGAATTTCCAGCAAGCCACCCAAAACCAGAGCGACGTGGCTGAGAATGCCGACAGCCGCTTCATCAATGCTTCAGGCGGTTACATGTGGGCCCGGCCCCAACAAAACCTCTCCCTGGGCATCAACATGAACTACAGCCGCAACAAGGCCACTTCAGGTGTGGGGGAAGCCTACGGCCCCGTGTTGTTTGTGCGCAAGAGTCATTTTGACAAGACCTGGCGCAACAGTCTCTCCCTGTCGTGGAACGGTACTTACATGGATCAGGTATCCACCGGCAATGTGATGACCGCCCGGCTGGGCTCCAATTATACCTTAAA
>JAEINY010000390.1 GCA_016342595.1 Marinilabiliaceae bacterium | reverse complement strand
TCAACTGGTGAACGAACTCGCATTAATGAACTAACCATGAAAAAGCCAACCTTAAAACAACGAGCCGAGAAAGTTGAAAAAGATGCCTGTGTATTCTTTGGCATCACACCGAATCAGTACCTGGAACGCTTCCATGAGATGGGCTGTGTATATGCTGAGCGCCATTTTCGCACAAAGGGCCTGTTTGGTGATCTCTACCGGCGCATGGTCGCTATTTACATCACCAGTGAGGTCTACTGGGCCTATTGGTCCGAACAGTGGTTGGATGGCTGTGAGTACTTCCTGTATGGCTGGGCTTACGAGAAGAAGTCCAAAGCCGATTTTGAAAACTACCAGTTATCAGCCTCTGAACCATCAAAGTTTCTTCACCAAAAAATCATTAAGAATGGAAACAACAATTATGGACAGCAGCCACCTGCAAAAACAGCTTGAGGCGGTTGAAAAGCAACGACAAACTTTAAGGGCTGAAACTAAAACAGCAACCCTTCCAAGGCTCATTGAGATTGAACATGAGCTATCTGCTTTAACCATCAAAAAGCAAAGCCTGGAGAAACGGATCAAGTCCTCCTCTCTTCCCAAAACAAAAATATGGCGGAGTGAGGTAGCAATATAAACCTTAAGACAATTTTAACTATGAAGTTTTACGCAGAGATCACCCAGGACAATCAACCCAAAAACAAAGCTGAAAAAGCAGGATCAGAGTTGTTGAAAACACTGCACAAAGCCTTAATTCCATCGGAGGAAGTAAGAGATAGGCTGATTGAGGATATGCGTGCAGTTATACCTCAAATAAACAAGGAAAACCTTAGGTGTGGAGATATCGGCTCCTGTGTATATAGGGTGCCCGAAACTGACCTGATCACATTCAGTATTGGTTTTTGTACAACCATTAGTTTCAAACCAATCACGCAGGAATACTAACTAATCATTCATCATTAACAATTTAACATTATTATCAAATGAGTCCAATAGATTTAGACCAATTAACCCCAGCCCAGGAAGAGGCGTTATTGCAAAAGCTACAAGCTAAACAAGCCGCTGAAGCCGCGAATGTCAAAGCTGAGCGTGAGATTTACAAAGAGACTGTTGGAAAGACAGTAGCCGAAACCATTAAAGAAATGGAGGTAATTAGCTCCATGCTCAGCCGGTCAAAGGCCAATGTGTTCAATAACTTCTCAGCCTTGCTGGAGATGAAAAAGGAGCTGTATGGTTACAAAGAAGGTCAACAAAGTCACACTTTCACCAATGCCTTAGGCCAAAGTATTGAGGTTGGATTCCGTCAGATTGACGGTTGGGACGACACTGTTGATGCCGGTATCGCAAAAGTGAATGAGTACATCGATAGCTTAGCCACCAATGAGGAGACCGGCAAGCTTGTTAAATTCATTCAGAACCTGCTGAAAAAAGATGCCAAAGGCAACCTAAAAGCCAACCGGGTATTGGAACTAAAGAACCTGGCTGAAAGTGTAAATAGCCCATTGTTTACTGACGGTGTTCAGATCATTCAGGAAGCCTACAAGCCTGTGCGATCGGCTTACTTCATCGAGGCCAGCTATAAAGATGATACCAGTAAAAAGTGTTCAGTACCGTTAAGTATTACCACTGTTGACTTTCCTGAAGGATTTGAAGTAAACGCCAGTGCCTTATGATTGAATGGTATGAGATAGCCGCGCTTGCGGGCGTGATTGGCGCCTGTATTTGGGGCACTGTCAGAAAAAAGAAAGCCTAGGGCGCCACTCGCCAAAGTTACCGCCCTGAGCCTTTCGATAAACGATTAGAAAATTATTAACCCCTCCGCCCTTCGGGCACCTCCCCTTAAAAAAAAAGGGGAGGAAAAAGGGTAAATACAACGCAAAATTATGGAGAATTTATTTGAATGCCGCGTGCGCTATGAAAAGATAGACGAACAAAGCGGCCAGGAGAAAAAAGTAAGCGAAACCTACCTGGTAGATGCCGTAAATCACGGTGAGGCTGAGGCTCGCATGTACAAAGAAATGGAAAGTATGATACGGGGTGAGTTCCAGGTGACAAATGTCCGTAAGGTCAATTACACTGAAGTATTCAACAAAACAGAGGGTGACCGGTGGTATAAGAGTAAGGTTACCTTTGCCTCCATTGACGAGAAAAGCGGAAAAGATAAAAAGGTGTCCAATCAAATTCTGGTCACCGCCAGTGATGTGAAAGAAGCCTATGACAACATTATTAAAGGCATGGGTGGCATGACGGTTGATTTCGAAATCAATGGAATCACCGAAAGCCCGATCCTGGATTTCTTTCAATACTTCAACCAGGAAGAAGAAACACCGGCTAACCTGAAGCCGATGGCCGATGTTAAATCACAAGCTTATAAGGATTAACTATGGACTATATAGTAAGAGTAAAAATAACGCCATCGGATGCAAGTGATCGGATGGCAAAGTATAAGCCATCCTTTTTTACGGGTGAGTTTGTCTCCAGAGGTAAAAGAGTAATGCACTCTAAAGTGGAAACTCAAGTAAAGCAATTCTTATTGACACAGGCCAAACAGCAAAATCCGCAATTAGATTTTGATATTAAGGTTATGAAAATTGAGCGAAGCAACAAAGAGTTTATTGTAGTTGAAGATAAGATTGAACCATGAAAGAATTTAAAGGACGTTTTATACCGCCAATTAAACCCGATGTTGAACTGATCCAGGAATCACATTGCAGCAATACATCACGCAACTGCACAATGGATGACTGTAATCACTGCCTCTTTGGATCCGACAACCTGGAGCAATTTACTGAATGGTACTTTAACGCGGATTTAGCTAAAACAAATTAATATGGATAATGAAATTTTATGCCCTTACTGCGAAGCAAACTGCGATGATACTTTGTCATCCGAAATTCAGGGATATAACAACCCAAACTATGTAAAGTGCTGGTCATGTGATCAAACATTTGTTGTTAGAGTTACTTACGAATGCACTAAAAAAGAGGAGGAGGACTAATGAGTTTCCTAATGGTGAAATGCGATGGTTGCGGCACTGAAGTACACATCTATACCATGAGTGCCTGCCCGGATTGCCATGGTGCCTATTGCGAAAATTGCACATGTACGTGCCTCACAGAAACAATAAAAATCGAACAAGTAACTGAACCCGCCTATGAGGAGAATTGAGAAAATAGTAACCTGCCCCAAATGTGCCGGGGTAGGTACTGTTTTAATCGAATATTACAAAAGCTCACGCGAGCCCGACATTGACCCCTGCCCAACCTGCAAAGGCGAAGGGCGCCTGATGAGAACGATCACCATAAGCGATGAGCCTTTAAAAGGTATTTTAAAACCCATTAAACACTATACAAAGTGAATCACAAACAGCATAGAGAATGGGAAGATGGTGTGTCGGATTATACAAGAAATACAGATATAATCACACCAACCTTAATAATCGCAATCGTATTGATAATAGTATTTATAACACTTTAGAAGTGACAAAGTCATGATACATATACTGAATGAAATTATAGAGGAACGCAAACAACAGGATGAGAAGTGGGGCGAACAAAACCACAAACCGGTTGAATGGTGCGCCATCCTTGGTGAGGAAGTTGGAGAAGTTAACAAAGCTGCTTTGGAAGCACATTTTAAAATGTACTACAAGGACAATAATAAGCTGGCCAACTACCGCGAAGAGTTAATACAGGTGGCCGCTGTAGCAGTTGCCATGATTGAAAGTTTAGAACGCAATAAACCATCGTATCAAAAATGAGTTATTACGAAGATTTTGATGAGGAGCAACGCCGGAACTTTGAGAGTGACCCAATGTTAACAGGAACCGGTGATGAAACACCGGGTTGTTTAGTTGTTTTAATTGTTTTTGTAATAGGGTGTGTCATCGCAAAATTAATGTTAATATGACAGAGTATATTTTAGAGCATCCAAATGGCGCTATCATTGCATCATATAGTAAAGGTGGCCGTTTGAAGAAGATAGTTGCAAAACGTGGGTTTCTTCATCCTAAACGATTTATTGAAGCTATTCCATGCTTAGAAAAGGAGATTGATAAAAACATTCTTAAACCATACTCACCTGTTAAAGATGATTTTTTTACCAAAGCTCAAAAAGCCTGGTATGAGTTTTATACTAAACAGTCGGGTTTAGAATACCGCTTTACAGCTGCTGACGGTGGATCACTCAAGCAAATAGGCAAGCACCTCACTTCTATTTCCGGTGGTTCTGCTGAAGCTCTGGCCGCCTGG
>JAEINY010000389.1 GCA_016342595.1 Marinilabiliaceae bacterium | reverse complement strand
AATTGTACTGCCGAATGGCACAATGACATGGGGAAAGTGAGTTTGAAGCTGGTGTTTCTGGTTCCCATTGGTGATGCCAACCGCTATTTCGGCTATACACTGCAGGATTGCTTAATCACGCTACACTATACCAACAACGAACACTCCACCTTTACGATCAGCCAAGATGTCACTCAAAAATTCATTGAAAAATGGAATGTTTCCTATTATGAAGGCGCTTTTATTCTGAATGAGGAGCAAATTAATAAACTATTGAATCACCCCAATGTGAAAATGACTGTGAACTGGAAGAAACGAACCGAAGAGTATGAAATAAAGAACTCAACCATTCTTAAAAAAGGATTAATCGAGGTTCTGTAAGCCGCTCTATACTTACAATAAAAGAGGTTGTCTGCACATACAGACAACCTCTTTTTTTATGATTACTTTATCTATAACTTCTCAAAAAAGTCATTGCCTTTATCATCTACAATGATAAACGCCGGGAAGTTCTCAATGCGAATTTTACGCACAGCTTCCATTCCTAACTCTTCGAAATCGACCACTTCAACAGACTTAATACTGTTCTTAGCCAGGATAGCTGCCGGACCACCAATCGATCCTAAATAAAAACCACCATTGTTTTTACAAGCATCTGTAACTGCTTTAGAACGGTTTCCTTTGGCGACCATAATCATTGAACCACCTTGTTTCTGAAACAGATCCACATAGGGATCCATACGACCAGCTGTCGTTGGCCCGAAACTACCGGATGCCATTCCTTTCGGTGTTTTAGCCGGTCCTGCATAATACACCGGGTGATTTTTGAAGTATTCCGGCATGGGCTTGCCTTCTTCCAGCATTTCCTTGATGCGGGCATGGGCGATGTCACGCGCTACAATTAAGGTGCCTCTAAGGTTCAAACGGGTTTTAATGGGGTATTTAGATAGCTCTTTCAACACCTCATCCATGGGGCGATCCAAATCAATATCCACAGCCGGAGCCATGTGCGGTGCCTCTTTAGGAACGAAACGTGATGGTTCTTTCTCCAGGGCTTCCACAAAAATACCGTCTTCTGTAATTTTACCTTTGATGTTACGGTCAGCACTACAGCTCACTCCTATACCCACCGGACAAGAAGCCGCATGACGTGGCAAACGCACCACACGTACATCGTGTACAAAATATTTCCCGCCAAACTGCGCACCAATAGTACTCTCCTGACAGATTTTCTGCACTTTGGCTTCCCATTCCAAATCACGAAAAGCCTGACCACCTTCATTGCCTTCGGTAGGCAAATGATCCAAATAACCCGCAGAGGCTTTTTTCACAGTCGCTAAATTTGCTTCAGCAGAAGTACCACCAATCACAAGCGCCAAATGGTAGGGCGGACAAGCAGAAGTACCCAGATCTTTGATTTTTTCCTGCACAAACTTCGTCAGATTTTCTTCTGTCAACAAAGCTTTTGTTTGCTGATACAAGAATGTTTTATTACCGGAGCCTCCACCTTTGGTCATGAATAAAAACTCATAGGCATTGCCTTGCTCTGCGTAAATATCAATTTGTGCCGGTAAATTAGTCCCGGTATTTTTCTCCTCAAACATACTGAAGGGCACCACCTGTGAGTAACGCAAATTGCGGTCACGATAAGTTTCATATACACCCTGCGACAAATGCTCCGCATCATTGGCACCCGTATATACATTCTCCCCTTTTTTCCCCATCACAATAGCAGTACCTGTATCCTGACACGTTGGCAATTCACCTTCGGCCGTCACCACCTGATTCATAAGCATGGTGTGTGCCACGAAACGATCGTTATCAGACGCTTCCTCATCTTGCAGGATATCAGCTAACTTTTGCAAATGAGTTGGGCGTAAATAGAAGGATACATCGGCAAATGCCTCCTTTGCCAGTAGCTCCAGTCCCTTTGGATCCACTTTTAATAGCTTCCGACCATCTACCTCTATAGTCGATACATAATCTTTCGTCAACAAACGATACGGAGTAGTATCTTTCTGTATTGGAAATGGTTTTTGGTATTTAAAATCAGCCATAACGTAAATTTATTTAGAGCATCAAAACAATAATTGCTGTTATCATTACAACAGCAACCCGTCTCGCAAAATTAGAGATATTTATCACTAATTAGAAAAAAACCGTCAGAAATGAAGGAGTTAAAATGTTAAAAAGAATGAATTGAAAGGAATGCTATCAAATCTTTCTAACTTAGGCAAACGATGAAATGGCAAACAGCTAAAATAGGTATCTTCACATTGATCCCGCTCTTCCTGCTTCTCCCCTTTAGTTATCATTCCAGTTTATTAATCAATGGAAGTATTACTAAAGGGGTAGTGACCGGTCAACAAACAGTACTGATTAATGAATTTTATACAGATGTTGCCACCTATGCCGAAATTACATTTGAGACATCAAAAGGGCTGTTTGTTTTTTACGGGCCGGATAACTATGTCTTGAAAAAGGGAACCGTTGTTTCGGTCATTTATAATCCGGAGGAGCCAACCAACTGCTGCTTATACCACTGGTTTGTATTATATATGAATCCCCTGCTCATGGTTACATTCATTTTGGAACTGCTCCTGTTTATGGGCTATTGGTACTTGCGCTATGAGCTGAAAGAAAAGAATTTGACTTAGATCTAACATCCAACTGCCCCATTGGAAAATTTATTTCATCCTGGCTAAACTATTCAAATCACATGATTTCATGTGGCTGCATTCTCCTTATAAAAACATGCCGTGTTCATGGCAAAATTTGCTAATCAAAAGAGATTATATATCTTTCCTTCATGGAACAATTGGAAAAAGTAATTATCGATTTTAGTGATTTTATTTGGGGCACCCCATTATTGATTCTTCTGCTGGGCGGTGGCTTTTTCTTCATGATTTACAGCCGCCTGATGCCCTTCCGATACATTGGTCACGCAATTGATATTCTACGAGGTAAATATGACGATCCGGCAGAAGCCGGTCAAATCAACCATTTTCAGGCCCTGTCAACGGCTTTGGCAGCTACCGTTGGGATGGGCAACATCAGCGGTGTGGCTGTGGCCATCACTACCGGAGGGCCAGGTGCTATTTTCTGGATGTGGGTGAGTGCGCTGTTTGGGGTCTCCACAAAGTTTTTTACCGGTACACTGGCAGTGATGTTCAGAGGTAAAGACGATCGGGGCGAGATTCAGGGTGGTCCCATGTACATCATCACCGAAGGATTGGGCCAAAAGTGGAAACCAATGGCCATCTTTTTTGCGGTAACTGCTATGGTAGCAGTCTTTCCGGTTTTCCAAAGTAACCAATTAACACAGGTTTTCAGAGATGTGGTATTGGCGCCCAATGGGGTCAAAACAGGTTTCACCACGGATTTGATCACCGGTATCATCATTGCGGCAGTCATGGCACTGGTCATTTTTGGAGGTATTAAACGCATCGGTAAAGTCACGTCTAAGATTGTTCCTTTGATGGTCGTGCTTTATATTCTTGTTGTACTCTATATTATCTTTTCGCATCCCGACCGTTTGTGGGATGCCATTTCACTCATTTTTACGGATGCCTTTAGCGCAGATGCGGTATTAGGTGGTGCAGTCGGTACCATCATCATCACAGGCATTAAACGTGCTGCCTTTTCCAATGAAGCGGGAATCGGTACAGCTCCGTTAGCACATGGGGCGGCCAAAACCAATGAACCGGTACGCGAAGGTTTAGTGGCCATGTTAGGCCCCATCATTGATACATTGGTGGTGTGTACCATGACTGCGTTGGCAATTTTGGTTACGGATGTATGGCAGAATGGTAATTCGGATGGCATTACCCTGACTGCAGAAGCATTCAATATAGCCATCCCCGTCTATGGCCCCTATATTCTGATAGTGTGTGTCATTTTCTTTGCATTATCTACACTTTTCGCATTCCCTTATTATGGTAATAAATGTGCCATCTATCTGTTCGGCACAAAATCGAAGAATATTTATAATAGCTTGAGTATAGTAAGTGCTGTAATTGCGGCAGTGGTTTCAATCGATATTGTCATTGGCTTTATCGATTCGGCCTATGCACTGATGGCATTCCCAAATATGGTGGCAGCCATCCTTCTGGCCCCTCATGTAAAACGTGCCACAGTAGATTATTTCCAACGGTTAAAACAAGGTAAAACAGCGAATCAAAAGTCATCAGATCAATAAATATTTGTGAACTAGCTACTAGTAGCAGGCTACTTCCGAAACTCACGCCGACTCAAAATACAATGATTAATCAATCGCT
>JAEINY010000388.1 GCA_016342595.1 Marinilabiliaceae bacterium | reverse complement strand
CGTTCGATATTTGACCAGGCTTTTGTTAAGTCACTGGCTGGCCGTTCACCCCTGAGCACACCAATCATACTGTCGTAAAAACCTACCTTATCATATAACCAGTCAAATCCACCCGTATAAATGTATCGTTCATACAAAACCGGCTGATACACTTCAGCTATAAAAACCAGGTGCGGATGTACGTGTTTGACCTCCTTGATACACCAATCCCAAAATTCAACAGGTACCATGGCCACCATGTCACACCGAAATCCATCCACTCCTTTACCCGCCCAATAAAGCAGTACATCCCGCATCTTCTGCCAGGTATCGGGTATGGGATTAAAATGATGCTTATGACCATTGTTAGGATCCACACCATAATTCAGCTTCACAGTTTCGTACCAGTCATGTTCTCCCGGAGTGGGACTAAAACAATCATTACCAGTTGCTCTTGCCGGCGACTCCCTCCATTGCTGTTCTTCTTCGGGCTTCAGTTCAGGAGATCTGAATTCAGTATCAGGCAAATAATAAAAGTTGTTATGGGTATTAAAAGCAGCTCCGGTATAATCATCTTCACCAAAGTCATGAACTCCCTCAGGTTTAGCGTCAGATTGATATTGCCTAGCCAAATGATTGGGTATGAAATCAATTACCACTTTCATGCCGACATTATGTGTCCGGTGCACCAATGCTTCAAATTCATGAATACGGTCCGGTACATGATCAGCCAAATCGGGATCCACATCGTAATAATCTTTAATCGCATACGGACTACCAGCTTTTCCTTTTATCACTTCCGGATAATCCTTCACAATGCCGAAATCAGAATAATCGGTCTCGGTGGCATGCTCAATAATGCCCGTGTACCACATATGTGTAATCCCAAATTGCCTGAAGTGTTTCAATACCTCATCTGTGAAACTATTAAATTTTCCACTTCCATTGGTTTGTACATCCCCGTTAGGCTCATTGTTTTGCGATAGATTCCCAAACAGCCGAGGCAGTACCTGGTATATAATTGCTTTCTGTGCCATCGTTTAATCCTTAGGTTTATGGATAGCATAAGATATGAAAATCTAATTTGAAATGGAATAAAAAATTGAATCGATATTAATTGCAGTGGATAATATAAAAACAATTGTAAACTCTTTAATTTTTCCGGTTCAAGAATAGAACATTTATGCAAACACGCAAAAGCATTTTGCAACTTTGAGCGGAAACCTTTAAGGAGTACCCCCAAAATAAAGTTAGTCGATCATTTATGTAAAGTTATATAGATGATTTTTCAGAGTACTTCTGAAAGATCTTATCTGGACTACCAACTTCAACTACCTCTAAATCTCTATTAATGAATATTGAATATTCCTTAGAATAGTTGGGTAATTTGTTTTTAGTTTGAAATATATTAATTCTGTCAAAAATAAGATGCATTGGCTTATACTTTTGACGATAGATACATGTATCGATTGACGAAAAATTATTCTCTGAATAAATTAAAAAAGTTACGTTTAAATCTGATTGATAATTATTTTTAGTCATATATTTATACGAGGAAATCCTATTTCTACAATAAGAACAATCTCCATTGATAAATGTGATGATGCAGCCATTTGAATTATTGAAGATTTCATCAACTCCTATGTTGAGATATTCAAAATTCAATTTTTCTCGTTTTTTCTCTTTTGGAGTATCATTTTTACAACTTAAATTACATAAAAAGAAAAATGATACAACGTAATATTTGAATATTTGCATTTTATTTAACTATTTATTCTGGATTTTAAAACAACAGGCTCACCTTCTTCATTGTATGCCAAGAAGAAAACTGTTTTATTATCGTCTGATACAGCAAAACCAATAACTTCTCTATCCAACTGATAGTGGGTGTGGGGATCACCGTTCCAATCAAAAGTTACCAAATCCATATATTGAGGTTTTGAGTGACGTTCTTTAAAATCTTCATATTTTTTATCTGAAAAAAGACTATATATGTATTTAGAATTGCTTTCAAAATGGTCGCCTTCAAAACCAATTATTGATTTGGAAGTAGTGGCAACTAGTGGGTATTCAACACCGGCATACATTGTGTTACCGCAATATTTTAATTTATCCTTATAATATTTTTTTCTTGTAACTAAATTAATCCCTAATTCTGGAGAATATTCAAGAATGTCAATAACACCCCTACTAAGGCTGGCAAAGTATCGATTCTCTTTAGGCTGGGTTAATGCTGCCTGAAAAGTTATAGCTTGTAATAATTCGTTATCAGATTTGATATTCTCCAACTGAGGGTATTCTATATAATAATTTACCAGTACTCCATCTTCATCATATAAAGCATACCTGCCCTCTCCATGAATACCAGTTCCTACAATATTCTTGCCCGAATTAAGATAAATAAAATCTAGACAAGAGTTGACTCCTTCCTTTTTATTTTTAACCTTAAATACTCTTGACGGAGCTAAATCTCCACTTAAAATGTTTTGTATGGAAAAAAGATAATTATTAAAATCACTTAAATCTGAAACTAATACTAAATCATTACTTAGTTTATTAATAAAGCCCATTACACCAATCTCATTTGGACCTTTACCCTGGGAACCAAATCTTGCTAATTCTTTAAAATCGGAGGTATCTATCACACTCATTAAATAATCATCTGTCCCTACACTCTTAATAAGCAAAACATCATTCATCAAACGGATGCTTTTAGGATTTAGCACAGTGTTTAATGAACTTTCCTTTTCAATAGCTATTCTTTTTTTTTGGTTAAATCTATCTAAAACAGCTTTATGATTTTGCTGCCCACTGCAGGAGCTTATCAAGATAGTAACTATAACTAAAGCAGCTCTTTCAATTAATTTCATATATCTTCATTGGTTGAATAAGTATAATTACTTCGATTATGCAATATGGAGTCATTTATGAAAACAACTCCATTTAACTGTATGTATCTATTGCCTAAGCATACCTGTCACCAATCCGGCTTGACATACGCAACTACTATGCCCACTACAGTCACACCAGATAGTATATTCCGGAGCGCTTTCCGCTATACAACAAGCCATTGCCTCAAAACACTTCAAAGTTAATAGTTTTGAATCACCATCAACTTTCATATTAAAAGATAATACCATAGCTAACAATAAAGTTGCACCTACAATCACTCTTAAAACTTTCTTTTTCATATTAATAATTTTAAAATAAATATATAAACTCACTTTTCGAAAAGTCTTTTTAAATTATCAACTCCACAACAGCAATAGCTACCTCTTTCGCAAGAAGTTGATCAACAACATCTCACACTTTCAATTCCATACTCCCAATACAGACTTACCAATAAATACTTGGGATAAAACTTATGAGGCTCCATATTCCAGACATACTATTAATATTTTTCAACCTATTCACATTCATGCAAAACATGACAGTTACTACGCAATATAATGCATAAAATAGGATCACTACCAGCTCCTCTAATACATCTTTGCCCTATCCCCATTGTTCATCCATAGTTCGCTTTTACCTTTGCTCACTGATTGACATTTGAATTATTACAATTGGTGAAGTAAAATAAATATAATACAAATCCGGTAAATTCAGGTGTGACAAAAGTGTGACAAACCACATGCGACTGACTATCTAAGGCTTACACTGCTACGTTCAAACAATATAAAACTTATTTTTTGAATATTAAACATTTGTCCCCTCCATTCTATGAACATACATACACCTTGAATCTATCCTTTACAAGGAGATTTTCAGGTTTCATGTTAAACACTACAGTTATGAATGCATATAACTTATACATTTGAGGTCGTGCGAATGATAAATAGAGATTCCATGTATGGGACATTTTTTTCTCCCAGATATTAGAAAGCATTAAAGGGTATGAAAAATTGAGTCAGCAAGAGACTGAAATCGGTATTCAATTCACGATTCAAATCAATATTAAATTGTCCTTTACAATTGGATACTGCTCCTACCTGTGAGCACCCCAAAAACATTGACAATGGTATTGGCATTTTTGTTTCAACATCACATACCGCCCCTCTGATACTTACTTGAGCGCAAATCGTTACCTTAAGAAAACAGATTACAACTTATATAATTGATATAATCTCTATTTATTTTTTTAATAGCTACATATAATCTCCCCAATTGCATTAAGACTTTTACAAACTCTTCAACAAAGCTTCAAAATCTTCTTCCAATGTTTGGTTAGTTTGAAAATCATACAAGGTGTAATGGCGTACCGCGTAAAAATCTGCCCAATACTGATAAAGGGACTGAATGTATTGCAACCGGGCTTGGTCTTTTGCATTTTGAGA
>JAEINY010000387.1 GCA_016342595.1 Marinilabiliaceae bacterium | reverse complement strand
GTCCGCCGACTACACCACTCGTTCACCCACTAATCCTATAGTTGATGAGACAGAAAGAACTCACCCGATTAAGAACCTTGTAGAATTTGGTGCCCAAATTCCTACATGTTCTAAACCGTGCTCAAACAGCTTTCTGCCTTCACATCAACTCCAGGAAGCGGGTCCCGAACTACGTTGCTGATGTCGGAGTCAGCACAAGATTGTTCGTTAGCTGGCAAAAGCGATTTCCCTGACCAGGCTGCCTCGATAGCTATCGAGGTTCATTTTTTGTAATGACACAAAAAACGGAAACAAAAAAAGTCTGATAATTCGATATTCATTTTTTTTATTTGTAGGTACGCATTACCCGGATGAGTCCGTTTCATTTAACTATATTTTAAGAAATCCTTTATTGTTCCTTTTCTATTTCAACCGTGAACGGCAATACACTGTGAAAATTGCCCCATCCGCCATAAAAATACCAGGGTGTAAACTGACTTCTGACAGCCGGCAGATATATGTATTTCATGACTATCTCTGTGCTGCTTTCCTGCTCATTCTTTTGGATGTAATGCACCGGCCCAAATTGAATTTTCATGTCTCCTCCTTTGGGCAATGGATGAAGAAATTTAAAGGAGACTGAATAATATCCTGCTTGTTGGTTATCAAGCTCCCAAAATCCATACACTTCATCCTGCGACCAAATAGCTTCCTGCCCGAAAGCATCATTTCTATTTAACACTAGCGGATTTTCATGTGGCGTTCCGATTACTGCCGCCGGCGCATTCGTCAAGTGTGGTTCATTGATCATCTCAAAATAAAAATCGTCCAGCTCATTGTGCAAATCGCTCTTTTTATCCGGCCAGTCCTTTGCCCGATTCTCCTTTTCAGCCTTATCCTCATCAAGATTAAATAACTCAAAAGCCGTTTCATCTTCAAAATATTCTCCATTCGCCACCAGCTTATAGGGGCCTTTCTGAACCGCCATATTATGATAGAGGGCTATATTACGCCGGTGCCAATAGAAAAACAGGGACCGATCATCTGGTTGATCTTGTTTATCCGGCTTTGTACAGTAATCCAATAAATTAATCCCATCCACATCGTTAGATTCAACCTGATCGATACCACACAGGGCAGCAATGGTCGGCAAGATATCAATATGAGCAGTGGGGAAATCAATGGTTTTATCTGGTGAAAAATGAGAGGGAAAGTGGAAATAACAAGGCACTTTGATCCCACCCTGGTAGACCTGTCCTTTTTTACCACGCATGCCTCCAATGTACCGGCGTTGCTGCGGCCCATTATCGGTCATGAAAATAACAAGAGTATTATCCGCCAGGTGATTCTTTTCCAAAGTTGTCATGATCCGTTTGACGTTATCGTCAATATTGGTGACCATTCCATACACCTTACGAGCGGCTTCCTTATCTGCTTCACTCATTTCAGGTTGTTGATCATCATCAAAACCAACCGAGGGATCCACATCTTTATACATATCATAATAGGACTGTGGAAGCTGAAGGGGCGTATGCGGGGCATTATAAGACAGGTAGATGAAGAAGGGTTTCTCATTTTTGTCATTTATGAAATCAATGGCCGCATCGGTATATACATCCGAACAATACCCATTCGTGGGAGTTGGCTGGCCATTTTTCAGGAGTACCGGATTAAAATAAGAGCTATCCCCTTTGTGGTAATTCAAATAATCCCCCGGTTGACCAATGCCACCACCCAGATGCACCAATGATTCCTCAAATCCCTGATCCATGGGGCGTGTCGGGTAGTTATCACCCAAATGCCACTTCCCGAATATGGCCGTACTGTATCCATTAACATGCAACATTTCAGCCAGGGTGTATTCTTCGGTGGCCATAATGGCGCCTCCATTATAGGTATCTCTTACACCGGTGCGCAATGAGTAACGACCTGTCATGAGGGATGCCCGTGTAGGTGCACAAACCGGTGACACATAGAAATCGGTCAACTGAACACTATTCTTGGCTAAACGATCCAATGTGGGGGTCTTGATGTGGGGATTTCCATGAATACCCAGATCTCCCCATCCCTGATCATCGGTTAATACCAGGATGATATTGGGTTTGGACGACTGATTTTGAGCAGTCAATCTGTGTCCTGAAATTAGAAACAGGATAAAACAGAAACATAAGGTAGTGTAGAGTTTGGCAATCATTTTTCGCGATGTTTATAGTATTAAATGAATTGATCAAAAATGATATAAAAGAGTTACCTGGAAAATAGTAAATAGCATCAAACAAAATGATGTTCATTATTAATGAATCTATCATAATTCCGGGTTGAACTCCTCCAGAGTTCTTGATTACACTTTGTTGCAACCACGGGTTTCACCCGTGGCTATTGATGTTTAATCCCTTCAGGATTGGTATGCAGCAAGGAAACCGCAAAGCGATACGATAGCCATCGTACCAACAATATTAGCCATGGGTAACAATCCATGGTATTGGCAATATGTAAAACCAACCCTTAAATGTCTTGATTTTTTTTTACATCATTCAACCTCTAATTATGATGAAGTCTTACTAATTCACCTCCTATTCAACCAATTATTGTCGTTCATTCTCCAGTTGAGTATCAAACTGATCGATTAACAGACGTAATTCATCTACAACATCCGGATGTTCCGAGGCTACATTATTCCTTTCCTGTAGGTCGGTCTCCAGATCATAGAGTGCTACTTCAAAATCACCTTCTTTATCCGTATTCCATCCGATACTTTTAGCAATGTGCAGTTTCCACTTCCCTAAGCGAACGGCTTCCGGTTTTCCATTGCGCGCATAAAAAAAGAAAGGGCGCTGTGGCAATGAAGTTGTTTGCGGATGCTTCAACAATTCTGTTAAGTTGATCCCATCCAACGGTCTTTCACCAGTGACGGAGGCGCCGATAATTTCAGCAAAGGTTGGCCACAAATCCAGGGTACTGATCATTTCATCACACTCCTGACCCGCCGGTATCTCATGGGGCCATACCATGATGCCCGGTACCCGTTGGCCCCCTTCCCAGGTTTCGGCTTTCAGGCCACGCAAAGGTTTAGCCGATCCTACACGCGGACCATTGTCGGACGTAAAAATCATAATGGTATTATCATAGATCCCCTCCTCTTTCAGCGCTTTCACAATCTCACCCATACTCCAATCCAACTCCATAATGACATCGCCATACAATCCTTTCTCACTCTTTCCGGCAAAGGCTTCCGACACATAAAGTGGCAGATGTGGCATGTTGTGAGCCAGGTAAATGAAAAAGGGTTGATCTCCCCGGTTTTTAATGCGTTTAATGGTTTCGTGGGTATATCGCCGTGTTAAATAGCGCTGATCGGGTCCCTCTTCTATGAGTTCTGTATTCCGGTAAAAGGGCAATGGGGGTGCCTGATAATTCAGATGCTTGTAAAAATAATTATCCATGTCATTGGAATAGGGTACCCCATAAAAATAGTCGAATCCCTGATTATTGGGCATGTATCTTTCCTGATGCCCCAAATGCCATTTTCCAATACAAGCAGTGGAGTATCCGTTCTCCTTCAACATTTCGGCCATGGTATAGGCTTCGGGTTCCAGTCCGTGTTCAGAAAAGGGAAAGACCACTCCTTCATGCAAGTGGACACGTTTGGGATATTGACCGGTGAGTAAACCGGCCCGTGAGGGTGTACAAACGGTTGCCGGCACATAAAAATTAGTAAACCGGATCCCATCCTTTGCCAGTTGATCCAGATGCGGAGTTTCAAAGCCTTCTGCCCCATAACATCCCACATCGGCATAGCCTTGATCATCGGTAAAGAAAATGATGATATTCGGTTTCTGATCAGATTGATCTTTACAAGATGTAGACAAAAAAGAGGCTGCCCCCAACAGGCTCCAAACCAATAATTTTTTAATCATTTTCATGCTCCAGATAGTTTCTAGGTATAAATGTACCAGGGTGAATTATATTTCTCCATCTAAAATAAAGAAATCAGATCATTCTTTCTATACATAAAAACATATGACCCCTTCAAAAAAACCTATCCTACCCCTGTTTCCTGATACTAGTGCTACAAACACTATACTATAGTATTTATGTTCATCTATTATTTCCCATGATTATTCCTTTTCATATAAGTGCTCTCCCGGTGAACCGGGATTACTTTTTGTCTACAGTCACAAAAAACAAAAAAGTCCGCCGCTCAATTGCAATGAACGCTAAATGAATAAATTCAGGTGTTAATTATATAGCCGTGCATTCCGGTTGAAGCGAAGCGAAACCACCTCAGTGATCTCAATACGAAATTGTTTTTGGTATTTGCATTTACCTAATATATAACTCTTTTTTATCCA
>JAEINY010000386.1 GCA_016342595.1 Marinilabiliaceae bacterium | reverse complement strand
CTGACGAACAATTATTGGAAATGGTGCAGGAATATTCGTTTCGCTATTTCTATGATTTTGCCGATGAAAAAACAGGTATGGCCTATGAAAGGAGCAATGATCCGGAAAGACAGATCCTGACAGTAGGGGGATCTGGTTTTGGCGTTTTTGCCATTATCGTAGGAGTAGAAAGGGGATTCATCACCCGGGAGCAAGGGGTGAATCACTTGAAGAAGATGACACGTTTTCTGGGGGAAACGGATCGCTACCAAGGAATGTGGTCGCATTGGTATTCGGGTGAGACATTGAAAACCTATCCATTTAGCAAATATGATGATGGTGGGGATGTCGTAGAGTCCGCTTTTATGGCCCAGGGATTGCTCGCTGCACGCCAATATTTTGATGGTAATAATGCAGATGAAAAGCGATTGCGTGAAACCATCACGCATTTGTGGGAATCCATGGATTGGGATTTTTATACACAGGGTAAAGATGCGCTATATTGGCACTGGTCGGCTAATCATGGCTGGAAGATGCATCATGCCATAACCGGCTACAATGAGTGTTTGATTGCGTTTGTTTTAGCCGCATCCTCGCCTACACATTCCATTAATTCAGATGTATATCACAAAGGATGGGCCGGGCAGCAATCCACCATGAATAATTATCGAACTTATTACAACATGAGTCTGCCTCTGGGAAATATCGATCACTTTGGCGGGCCATTATTTTTTGCCCATTATTCTTACCTGGGATTAGATCCCCGCGGTCTAACTGATCAATATGCCAATTATTGGGAGCAAAACCGTCGACATACACTTATTAACCGTGCTTACTGCATCGACAACCCACATGGGTATGTTGGTTATGGAGAAGATTTTTGGGGATTAACAGCCAGTGACAAAGTACCAATGGGTTACATGGCTCATGCTCCCGGAGGATCGCGTGATGTGGGAACTGTTTCTCCTACTGCAGCCTTATCGTCCATGCCTTATGCACCGAATGAAGCCATGCAAGTGTTGAAGAACTTATACCGAAATCATGGAAAGTTCACATGGGGGCCATATGGTTTTTATGATGCTATTAATCTATCACTTGATTTACCGGCAGAGCAGCAAGTCCGTCAAAATTACCTGGCCATTGATCAGGGCCCCATCCTCATTATGATCGAAAATTACCGCACGGGTCTATTGTGGAATTATTTTATGAAAAACCAGGATGTACGCGGTGGGTTACAAAAGCTTGGATTTAAAATTGATGGAAAGCGCATCAAGTAGTAAAAGAATGCATCATTTACTTTTAAACCGGCTATCTTTTTTTAATAAAACCAGGAATCATGAACGTGATTAAATGCTTAAGAAAGCTTGGTGTAATTGTTACCATGGGGTTAACAGTGGCTTGCCAACCCACAGCGCCACAAGATAAGGTGCAAAAGCCCAATATCATTGTGATTATGGACGATGATTTAGGATATGCCGGATTAAGCTGTTTTGGAGGTGAAGGTATCGCTACCCCTGAGCTGGATAAACTGGCGAAGAATGGAGTTAGATGCACCAACTTTTATGCGAATAGAACAGTTTGTTCACCAACGCGTGTGGCTCTGCTGTCAGGGCGTTATCAGCAACGGGTAGGGCTCGATCATATCTATTACCATTGCGTGGATTCCATTGGTTTTGATCCACGTACCAATCCTTCGATGCCGGTGATTCTGAAAGAAGCGGGATACAAAACCGGCGTATTTGGCAAATGGCATTTGGGATCAGGCCCTGATTACCAGCCCAGGGTTCATGGGTTTGATGATTTTGTAGGGTTCCTGGATGGTAACATTGATTTCATCTCAAAACACAATACCGAAAGTGAAGTCGATTGGTATGTGCATCATGAATACAGCAATCAAGACGGGTATGTGACACATCTTCTGAATGATGCTGTAGTCAATTTCATCGAGCGTGAGCATGAAGAGCCGTTTTTTATCTACATGCCCGAAGCCGCTGTGCACGTACCCATGCAAGCTCCTGGTGATGATCCTTTACGAACCGATGAGTTTTATACTTATAAAGTGGATGATAAATTCCCGCAGAAGGAATACATGCGTCGTTATGCTGGAATGATTACAGCCATGGATGAAGGTGTTGGACGTATTATGGAAACACTACGCAAATATGACCTGGAAGAGAATACTCTGATCATTTTTACTTCAGATAATGGAGGTGAACCAGCTGGTGTTAAGAATGGCAATGTGAATGGTGTTTACAGAGGGCATAAAACAACCTTGTATGAAGGAGGAATCAGAGTTCCTGCGATTTTTTATTGGAAGGGAGAATTGCAGTCCGGTGTGGTCAATGAAGATGTGATGCTGACAATGGATATCTTACCAACTATTCTGGATGTGGCAGGCATTGAATTTATAGGGAATAAGGTGCTGGATGGAACCAGTTTGTATGGTTCATTATTTGATCAAAAAGCTTTGCCCGATCGAGATTTATATTGGATGCATACCGAACGCTTGGTCATGCGACGGAGTGATATGAAGTTGATTCGTCAAAACAAGGGAGTTGAATTATATAATTTAGCAAATGATCCCAGAGAAGAGATTAATCTGGCTTTGGATGATAGTTATTCGGAGTTGGTGGAAACCATGGTTGCATCTAGTAATCAATGGAGAGACAGCGTGGCGATTGGTCAACCCGCCGAACGGGAAATAGGTACGTGGGTGAAGCCTGTTTGGCCTTGTACACGTGATCTGAAAACATTCAACAAAGGGAAAACCTTTAAATGGAAAGATGGAGCGGCCCTCATCGAATAAACAAGAGTAAGAATAATAAACAAGAGGATGTCCAAAAATGAATATGATTTACTTTACGCCACAAAGACTCAAATCTTCTAAGTGACACAAAGCATTGGTTATTCCAAAAATAACCTTCGGGTATTCTTTGTGATTTAGAGACTTGGTGGCTATTGTTTTCATTTTTGGGCATTCTCTTTATTTATAGATCACTGATTATCTGGAGTAATTAGGCGCCTCACGCGTAATGGTCACATCGTGTGGATGACTCTCGTTCATGCCGGCATTTGATATTTTAGTGAACCTGGCATTGTGCAGTTCTTCAATGGTAGCGGAGCCACAGTAGCCCATGCCGGCCCGCAAACCACCTATTAACTGATAGATCACTTCGTATAATGTGCCTTTGTATGGCACCCGGGCTGCAATACCTTCGGGTACCAGTTTTGTGATGTCATCTTCCACATCCTGGAAGTAGCGGTCTTTCGAGCCTTGTTGCATGGCTTCCACTGATCCCATACCGCGATAGGATTTGAATTTTCGTCCGTTGAATATAATTGTATCACCTGGAGATTCTTCGGTGCCGGCAAACAGCCCGCCTAACATGACGGCATGTGCTCCGGCAGCCAGCGCTTTTACAATGTCGCCCGAATAACGGATGCCGCCATCCGCGATAACTGGTACACCTGTGCCTTTAAGGGCTTTGGCCACATCATAGATGGCTGACAATTGAGGGACACCCACGCCGGCAATAACACGCGTAGTGCAAATAGACCCGGGTCCAATGCCTACCTTCACACCATCTGCTCCTGCTTTGACTAAATCTAAAGCAGCGTCAGAAGTGGCTATATTACCCACTACGATTTCCAGGGCAGGATACTTTTCTTTTGCGTGTTTTAAGATCTCTAACACCCTTTTGCTGTGACCATGAGCGGTGTCAATGACGATGGCATCCACATTGGCTTTAACCAATAAGTCGATGCGTTCAAATGTATCAGCCGTTACTCCCACACCAGCAGCTACCCGTAATCGACCTTTCTCATCTTTGCAGGCAAATGGTTTGTCTTTGGCTTTTGTAATATCTTTATAAGTCACCAGGCCCACTAGTTTATTTTCCTTATCAACAACCGGTAGTTTTTCAATTTTGTATTGCTGTAAGATGGCTGCTGCCTTTTCTAAATCGGTGCTTTGATAGGTCGTTACCAGGTTTTCAGAAGTCATCACTTCGTCAATGCTACGCTTCATATCAGGTTCAAAGCGCAGGTCACGATTCGTGACAATTCCGCGTAGATAGTTGGATTTATCAACTACCGGAATTCCCCCAATCTTGTATTCTTTCATCAGTCCTAAGGCTTTGCCTACAGTGCTGCCTTTCAGAATGGTTATCGGGTCATAAATCATTCCGTTTTCAGCACGTTTCACTGTCTCTACTTGTTTGGCCTGATCGGCAATACTCATGTTTTTGTGAATGACACCGATTCCGCCCTCGCGCGCTATGGCAATGGCTAGTTGAGATTCAGTAACGGTATCCATTGCTGCCGATACAATAGGCGTATTCACAACAATGTTTCTGGAGAAAAGACCGTTAAGTTGCACATC
>JAEINY010000385.1 GCA_016342595.1 Marinilabiliaceae bacterium | reverse complement strand
AAATTATAAGGATAATAATATATGAAACGGACGGCCAGAAAAAATGTGAACAATAAGAAGCAGGTGAAAGCTACAGGATTAGTTTTAGGGTTTTTGTTGTTAATGGTAACTGCTGCTCTTGGCGGGTATTATTTTTTAAGGGAGCAGCAATTGATAGGTTTGGAGGTGACTCTTTGGCTAGGTTTTGTACTGGTAGGAGTACTTTTTAAATGGGGTGGTTTTTGTTATGTGGAGGTAGCGATCGAAAAAAATAATTTGGATGTCAAGTATTATGATTTGTTTCCCATTGGTCGTAAGTATGAGCGGATTTTAATACCAACAAAGAAAATCAGTCAGGCGAAAATCGCACCGGGCATTTTTTCTATCGGACGTCGCTTGATTCTTACGCGTAAATCAAAAGGTCAGCAAATTAATTATCCTGCAGTGGGTTTGGCGGCATATAATAAGGAGCAGGTTGATAAATTGGAAAAGCTGCTTAATCAATTGAATTCATAGTGATAATAGTTATTTAATGAAGCATTTTGTGAAGCTATTTTTATTAAGTCTCGCTCTGTTCTGCGGGGTGCAGATGTCTGCGCAATATTATGGCGGAGATTGGTATGTCAGCCCTAAAATCTCTTTTGCCGATTATAGTGATCGTAACGATTGGTCGGGGTATAGTATCTCCAAAATTCCACCCATCTCCATCGCCGTAGAAAAGGGATTGAACGATTACATTAGTGTTGGTGGATTGATGGGGTATAACCGGGATAAATATGTCAACGACACATTGTTGACAAACACTCATAAATATACATCGTTTGGTGCCGGAGCGCTTGTTTCTCTTCATTGGGCAGGATGGCTAGAAAAAGTGACCAATTATAAAATTTACCTGGGCGATTGGGATTTTTATTTTTCAGGATCGATATTGATGGTTTGGGATAAGAAGAAAGAAGTTGATGTGTGGAATGACACAGAAGAGAGGTTGGTCGATTCTTCCAGTAGTAATGTCAACGTGCGACTACGTCCCATTGTAGGGGTGCGCTATTTTGTGGCCGATGATTTTTGTATGTTGCTTGAAGTAGGAAAGGGAAACCTGGGAATGGTTACAACGGGTATCTCCTGGCGGTTTTAACGAAGGTTGATTTCTTACTTCAGCGGGTGACTAAGAAAATCATTACTTAGTCACACGCTGAATATTTGAGCTTGCCTCTCTTTTAAAGCAGTACTTTTTCGTTTGATTGGTAATCGGTATTAATGATTAGCCTATAAGGCACGAGATATCACAGGAATAGACAGGTACTGCGTACTGCGGTGGTCCTTCGATTTGAGTATGATACTGCTTTGAACCCTGAACGTAGCAAGTTCGGTTGGACTTCGGTAGTTCTTCGATCCCTGTTCGGTTCTATAGGACCGATGATTAACCGAAGAACAACCGAAGAAGTGCCGGAGATGGTCCGTTTTTGCTTCGATAATGGGTCAGGCCCCAGAGAGGAGAGTGTTGTCTGCTGTAAATCCTTTGGCAGTGATTTTTGGAGTAAAAACTATGATTCTGACACTATCTTCCTGGCGTTTGTTTGACTTATTTCATCCCGTCGGATCCAATAATTTGTGCCAATTCGTACATTCGACCGCGTCGTCAGTTAAAATAGGCGCCAATTGATATATTCGAACCCGTCGAGAATGCTAATCTGCGCCAACTAGAGTGCTCGACCGCGTCGGATATATGATTATTTGTCTACTGGTATGTTTGACGGAGTCGGGAGTACCAATCTATACCTATTAATGTGCTCGACTGCGTCGGAGCTGCTAATTTCTAACAGCTATTGCATTCGTCCGCGTCTGGATTACCAATCCGTGTTAGTTCATCCATCTGCATTGGTCGGGTGAGGAATAGTAGTTGGTGGTTATACTAATTAAAATGCTCTGTGCCCTTTTTATTGTTTTTTTCTTCTAAACTATATAACTCTTTTTTATCCACAGATTACACAGATTAACACGGATTTCATCACTGGATTCGACATAATAACAAGACCGATGGTTATCTTTTGCGTTTTTAGAAACAACTTGTTGTTTTGCTCTGTGGGTACGATAGTTATCGTACTCTGTGGCTTCTTCGTGTTACCCTTTTCTCAGCGTTATCTCTGCTTTTGTTAGCATGTCAAGGCTTGAGGACTCTGTGTGACAGCTGGATTGGTTGTAGATAAATTTTAAACTTGTTTTATGAGTAATGCAGACCTTGCGAAGTAAGCAGGGAATGATTAACTTTTAGATTGTTTTTAATCAATCGCCGTGAATAAAGTTGATCAACTGCAGCATCGTATTGCCATTAGCCTCATTAAAGGCATTGGACCTAAATTGGCCAGAAATCTTATTGCCTATGTGGGAGATGAATCGGCTGTTTTTAGGCAACCCAAACGTGTTCTTGAAAAAATCCCCGGCATAGGACCGGTTTTATCGGCTATCATTAAGAAATCAGATGTACTGGTACGGGCCGAAAAGGAGATTGCATTTATCGAGAGGCATGGTGTGACACCGTTGTTCTTTACCGATGATCAGTTTCCAAAGCGTTTGTCTTGTTGCGATGATGCACCTTTGATGTTGTATCTCAAAGGTAAAGTAGATTTGGATAGGATTAAGGTCATTGGAGTGGTGGGAACACGCAGGCCCACTCAATCCGGAAAAATGAATTGTGAGAAATTGATAGAAGAGCTATCAAATCATTATCCCCAGACCGTTATTATTAGCGGATTGGCCTATGGAATTGACATTTGTGCCCACCGATCGGCTTTAAAGCATAATTTATTGACCTATGGCGTTTTGGCTCACGGACTGGATCGTATCTACCCCGGCATGCATCGGGAAACGGCCAAACAGATGCTGGAGCAGGGTGGCTTGGTCACTGAATTCATGTCAGAGACCAAGCCGGATAAACCCAATTTTGTGCGGCGTAATCGTATTGTGGCTGGTTTGTGTGATGCCCTTTTGGTGGTGGAATCAGGGATTAAAGGAGGAGCATTGATCACTGCACGTATTGCACACTCTTACAATAGAGATGTGTTGGCCTTTCCGGGTAGCCCCCGGGAAGAGGTGGCTAAGGGGTGTAATTATTTAATTAAGCGGAATATTGCAGCGTTAATTGAAAATGTAGAAGATTTGGAGTACGCCTTGGGATGGGAGCGGGAAGAGGCCAGGCAACCCCGGCAAATAACAATTTTTAACACATTCAATTCCAAAGAGGAAGAGCAGTTGTATAACATGTTGTTTGAAAATAATGAGTTAACGGCAAATGAACTGTGTTTAAAATGTAACTTGCCTGTGAGCAAAGTCAGTGCGGGTATGTTGTCGCTGGAATTTTCAGGATTGGTTAAGTGTTTGCCGGGCAATGCATTTAGGGTATTAAGGTAACAGCGGAGTTTAAACTCTGAATTGTCAATTTTTGTTAAGAAAACAGGGCGCCTGGCAAACATTTTTTGTTAACTTTGCGTAGAACAGCTACGTTAATCATAGAAATAGCTTGTT
The DNA here is from genome assembly GCA_016342595.1 of Marinilabiliaceae bacterium. Classification (GTDB taxonomy): domain Bacteria; phylum Bacteroidota; class Bacteroidia; order Bacteroidales; family Marinilabiliaceae; genus JAEINY01. The sequence goes on along the minus strand of JAEINY010000385.1, from coordinate 865 downwards.
TAATCATTAAGAATTGAACCATGGGCAGACGATTTTATTCGTTGATCAAAAATACACAAGGGCGTAGATCAATACTTAAAGTGTTGTTATTTACTGTTTTGTTTGCAAGTGTGGTGCAGGTGGGTAAAGCACAAATCATGACGGTTTGTGATGAGAGTACCTTCATGGGGTACGATATATTTGAAGCTGATAAAACGCCCAATGGGCATCGAAGTGAAGGAGAGTGGACCACAACCGGGGGACTCACCTTCTCAAATATAAATGATCCGAATGCGATGATTACGGTTCCTGCCGGATTTCCAACACCAACAACAGTTAATTTGGTTTGGACCTATAAAAATGGAACCAGTTCACATACATTTCCAATTTCTATTTCTTCCAATAAATTTGTGGGACCAGCTAGTTTAACCGCTGATGGGGCGAGTTCGGATTTATTGCTGTGTAGCAAAACGGATGTTGCCTTGGACGCTGATCCCAATGGAGAAGATAATTATCAGTTTTGGGTGATTGATCCGGTCACCGGTATGGTTGGAGAAGATCCTGTTTATGATGGGAATAGTGATACGTATAGTCTGGGCGTCAGTGAATATGAATTGTTAGGATCTGTTTTTGGAATAATTCGCGATGCCAATGGGTGTACAGCTCAAACCAATGAAGTATTAATATCCGATGTATCTGCAATCCAGGTTCAGGTGGTTGGTGGTATTTCCGTTTGTCAAGGAGCCACTATACCTGATGTAGACCTGGAAGTGCTTCCTTTTAATACGGTAAATTTTACTTATAACTGGTTCTTTGATCCTGAAGGAGTGGCACCTCCTGATGTAGTGGACACAGATGTCGAAATCTTTAGTATTGACACCTCCAA
>JAEINY010000384.1 GCA_016342595.1 Marinilabiliaceae bacterium | reverse complement strand
CCGAATACCAGGCCCTGAAAAAAGGATTGATGCAGCAATTATTAACGGGTAAGGTGCGGGTGTGCGTAACTTAGAGACGCACGGCCGTGCGTCTACACATGACGGAACGTCTACAAATGACGGGCAGGATCGGCATGATGCAATAAAATAGGAAAAAGAGGCGGCCAATCTATTTTACATTCGTACATTTATGCATCGAATATAATCTGCTAAAATCCGCGATTGCACAGCGCACCCAGGCATGGCCAAATACATGAATAAATACCGCATCGAATCCCATCGCAAGCCCGGCTGGGATTATTCCAATGGCGGTGATTATTTCCTCACCATCTGCATCAGAAATAGATTCTGGCATCGCAATTATCACGATCATATCATCCGTGATGAGCTGGAATATCAGCGAATAGCCAATTATATAGTAAATAATCCCCGCAAATGGGATCAGGATAAATTTAAAAAGAGATAAGCACATGCCCCAATCCCCTGAATATACCCACAGTGAAAAACCAGCCCTGGAGCTCTTCCAAAAGCTGGGATACGATTACCTGCCTGGTGCCCAAATAAACGAGCGGGCCGACATCACCGAAGTAATCTTGAAAGAGCGCCTCCGATCGGCTATTCAGCGCATCAATCCCATGCTGGATGCGCACAACCGGGAGAAAGCCTTTCTGAAGATCACCTCTGTCACCGGGAATTCACTCATGGAAATCAACCAGGGCATTTGGGATTTATTAAAAGGGGAAACACTCAGCCTGAAACAGGGCATCAATGGGAAAGAGGAGTTTCATCCGGTGGCTTTCATCGATTACAAAAACCCGGATAAGAATGAGTTTTTGGTGGTCAACCAGATCAAATACCATGGCCGCTTAAAAAATTCGATTCCTGACATGGTGGTTTATGTGAATGGCTTGCCCTTAGTTGTTATTGAGTGCAAATCACCTAAAGCTATCGATGCCTGGGATAAGGCCTATGGCGATTTAGCGTATTATCAGGAATATTCGGAGAAACTGTTCCATTACAATCAAATATGCGTGGGTCTGTGGGGTGTTGGCGGTAAGTATGGCGCCATTAATGCACCGCAGCAATTCTATTCGGTGTACCGCACCAAAGAAGCGGATCAGCTGCCCGGTTACCTACAAACGGAACAGGCTAAACTCATCTATTCCCTGTTTCGGAAGGAACGTTTGCTGGACATCATTCGCAATTTTGTGATTTTTGAGCTGGATGAAGGGCGTATCATCAAGAAATTGCCCCGTTACCAGCAATTGAGGGCCACCAATAAAACCATTGCCCGCCTAAAGCAAGATCAGGGGGGTGTGATATGGCATACCCAGGGGAGCGGTAAATCCCTCACCATGGCTTATGTCACCCGCAAGCTACAGGCACCGGAGAATGGTTTCGAGAACCCCACGGTCATCATCATGACCGACCGCACCGATCTGGACCGGCAAATTACCAATACCTTCCGCAATGTGGGCTTTAAAAATGTGTCGCAGGCGGGCTCGGTGGTTCATCTCGATGGTCTGTTACGTAATGATTATGGGGGTATCATCACCACCACGCTTCAAAAGTTTCAGGAAAGCGATAAGGAAAGTACGGATTCAAGAGATCAAACGCAGACTGAAGAACAAGGGAATATTCGCGTAGAGAAATCCATTACGGGCACCACCTTATTAAAAATCACCAAAGTGCTGGATGCCGGTAAATGGGTGGAGCAAAGCCGCGAAACGGTTGAACTGGAAGAGTTATCCACCAAGAAAAACCTGTATATATTGGTGGATGAGGCCCACCGCTCCCATTATGGTTTTCTGGCTTCTTTCATGCGCACCGTATTGCCCCATGCCAAGTTTGTGGCCTTTACCGGAACCCCCATCTCCAAAGAGGATAAATCGACCCTGGGCGAATTCTACGGGGGCGAATACATCGATGTGTACACCATCACCGAATCGGTGGCCGATGGCGCAACCGTCGCCTTACTGTATGACGAAGGCATTGCCCGGCTGGACATCAAAAAGGAAGAGCTGGACAAAGCGTTTGAGGCGAAGTTTGGGCATTACACCGAAGAGAAGAAGGATAAGTTAAAGAACGAGGCACTGCGGAAATACCAGTTCTCAAAGGAGCGCATGCACGAAATTGCCAAACACATGGTGACCAATTACCGGGATAAAATACATCCCGACGGTCATAAAGCCATGATTGTCTGTTCGGGCCGCGAGGGTGCCATCAAATACAAACAGGCGCTTGAAGCCCTGCGGGAAGAGGGCTTTCACAATTTCCAATCCAAGGTAGTGGTGAGTATCGGCTCGCCCAAAACAGATGCCATAGCCCGGGAGTTTTATGAAACGCTGGACTGGAACAAGCAGCATCCCGGCCATCAAAAACCTGTTTACCTGGTGCCATCCGAAGAAATAAAAACCGTAACAGATGATTTCAAGCTGCCCTTGGGGGATGAGTCGGAAATGGAACGATCCGGGAAAAAGAAACACGACAACACGGCTTTTATCATTGTGTCGGATATGCTGCTCACCGGCTACGATGCGCCCATTGCCGCCTGTCTCTACCTGGATAAACCACTGAAGGAACACAACCTGTTGCAAGCCATTGCCCGTGTTAACCGCTCGCGCCAAGGTAAAAATGCCGGTTACATTGTGGATTATAACGGCATTACCAACCATCTGCTTCAGGCGCTGGAAATTTTCTCGGGCGATGTGAAACCCGATGATATCCTGAAAAATATCAATGAGGAGATTCCGCGTTTGGAAACCAACCATGCCAAGCTGGTCGAATTCTTCAAACCCATCCGTCCGGACCGGAATTACCAGCGAACAGCGTTCATCGACAAAGCCGTTTTATGGATCGAAGCCATCAACAAACGGGATCAGTTCAAATCGCTGCTCAAGCAATTCAACAAATCCATTAACATTGTCTTACCAAATATTAAAGCCTTAAAATACCAGAGCGATTTTAAACTCTTTAATGAAATTAAACTACGGGCCCGCAATGCCTATCCCGACGATCAGGAACTGAAAATATCCAGGGATGAGAGTAAAATGGTACAAGACCTTATCGACAAACATTTAAAAGCCGAAGGTGTGGAAAACCTGTTGCAGGAGCCCATATCCATTATCGATAAGGATAAGTTCAGGGAAGAATTAATGAATGCCTCACCGGCTACCAAGGAGTTGAAGATGAAGAATAATCTGAAACACACCATCCAGGTGGGCATGGATAAAAATCCGGACTTTTTTAAGCCTCTGGCACAGCGACTGGAAGAGTTGTTAAAACGCCGGAAAGAGGAACGCATTACCCAGTTGGATATCCTATTGGAATATGCTAAAATGCAGGATGAAATCATCAACCAACAAAAAGAAGGGGAAAATAAAGGCTTCACCACCGAACGGAAAAGAGCGGTTTACGACTCGATGAAAACCATTTTCAACGGCGGTGCCGAAGATGCTGTGCACACACTATTTAATTTAGTAGAAGGCGAATTAAATATTGTTGGATGGGAAGGTAAGGGGCAAGTCAGGAAGGCCATCGAGAACAAAGTGATGCATTTTCTGAAAGTGACCATGGGCCGGGTAGAAGCGAAAGCAAAAGCCCGAGAATTGGTCGACATAATGGCCAAAAACAAAGATGAATAAATCTAATCCTCCCTTTCCAGAGGAGGTGTCCGAAGGACGAATGGGTCTGTCAGCATTGATTTCAACTATGAAAATGAGAAGCGTAGCATACGGGAACAGAACGCTAACCTATGCCTTTGAAGAGAACACTAAACTCAAAGCGCATTACATCACTGTGGAGAAGGGAAAGGGCGTTGTGCTCAAAGGAAAAGCCATTAGCATGGAACAGGCCGATGCTTTTATTCTGAAAAAAGCAGCCTGGATCATTGAAAAATTAGAATTGGTACGTGCCATCGATACAGGTGATATTCAAACCGGCTCACGTTTTACTTATTTGGGCCGTAGCTATTATGTTTCGCTCCACATTAACGAGTCGCTTAAAAGAGTAGATATTGAATTCACCCACTCCAAATTCAATGTTTACCTGCCAACGAAACTCAACAAGCAAGTGGAGCTAAAAGTCGCCTTCGAATATTTTAAGCGCGACAAAGCCAAAGAAAAACTCACCCCGCGTATTAAGAAATGGGCACAAACCACAGGACTGGAATATACAGGACTCACCATTAAAAAATTGCACAAACAATGGGGCACCTGTAGCCCTAATAATTACATCACCCTCAATGTGGATGCCATCACCCTGCCCTACTCCCTGATCGATTATCTCATCGTCCATGAACTGGTTCACACTAAAATCAAGAACCACACCAAGGAATTCTGGGCCGAAGTCTCCAAATACCTCCCCCACTGGAAAGAGCTGGATGAGCGTATGGGTGATTTTAAAATCTAAG
>JAEINY010000383.1 GCA_016342595.1 Marinilabiliaceae bacterium | reverse complement strand
TGCCACTTATATTCATATTTGGCTTCGTCTAAGGGTTCGTAATTTGCCGTATCCAAATACGAAACACCTGTTTCCAGGCAGGCATCCATAATGGTCAGATCCTGGTAAGGAAGTGCCACGTTTACGACCAGTTCTGGTTTGAAGCTATCAATTAGCTCCACCAATTCTGGTACATTGTCAGCATCTACCTGAGCGGTTTGAATGCGCTTATCACCAATTTTTTCAGCGATCGCATCACATTTGCTCTTGGTACGACTGGCCAGCATGATTTCGGTAAATACCTCGGGTAATGCGGCCATTTTATGAGCCACAACAGTACCTACACCGCCAGCTCCGATAATTAAAACTTTACCCATTTTTTTTCTTAAGTAAATAGTTTAAACCAAATTTCAACGCGGCAAAGGAAAACAATTTTTCCTTTTATGCAATGTCTCAAAAATCAATTTTTACTGTAAAATCAAAAAAAGGTAATGAGATAAATTAAGAAAGCAAATTTGAGTGAAAAGAAAAGGCTACCTAAGGGGAGGTAGCCTTCGAAAATAAACTAAAAAGTGCAAAGAAACTCTTTCTCGAAATGGATGAGAATTTTATGAGTTAAATGAATCTGTTTACAACCCGATGGCTGTGGTTTAGATCATTATTGTTCTATTTGAAGGAGGTGATAGAAACCCTCCATCTAATTTTCGCCAAAAACAGTCAAACAGAGGGGTGCAAGATAAAGTTTTTTTTATCTAGACCAAGCGGTCGGATGTTAATTTTTTATTTTTACTTTTGAGCGGGATTATTAATTGAAGCATATACTCTAAGGTGGTGTAATGTGCTTGATTATGCATTTGTGTAAACTGTTTTAATTCTAATTAAAAGTATTAACTTGCCGGTCGAAAATATACAAGTATGTTAAATAAGTTGCTTCTGTCAGCTGTTTTGTTAGTAGGATTATTAAATGTAACTCCGGCAGTTAGTCAAAGGGCTGATGGGGGGATGATTGCTTTTTACAATCTGGAGAATTTATTTGATACCATTGATACACCCAATGTTCGGGATACTGAATTTACGCCTGCAGGAAAGAAAGCCTGGAACAGTGAACGTTATTGGAAAAAAGTGAGTAGTGTGGCGGCTGTTATCAAGCGAATGGCCACTCGCGAAGGAGTGAAAGGTCCTGCTGTATTGGGTTTGTGTGAAGTAGAGAACAAACAAGTGGTGGTGGATTTGGTGAATGATCCGCAGTTAAAAGCGTTGAATTATCAGATTGTGCACTACGATTCGCCGGATAAAAGAGGAATTGATGTGTGTTTAGTGTATCAACCCGATTGTTTTGAGGTAAGCAATAGCCGGGCTGTGCCATTAATGATTTACGATGCCCAAGATGGTGATCGGATACATACACGGGATCAGTTGGTGGTTTCCGGATTGTTTGCCGGTGAGCCGATGCATTTTATTGTGAATCACTGGCCATCGCGATGGGGTGGGGAAGAACGGAGTCGTCCCTTGCGTATTGAAGCCGCAAAGGTGAGTCGTTCCATTATCGACTCCATTTTGGTAACCGATGCCAAAGCAAAAGTGATGTTGATGGGGGATTTGAATGATGATCCTATTAATGAGAGTGTGACTGAGCATTTGCACGCTAAAGAAAATAAGAGGCAGGTGAAAAAGGGGGATTTGTTTAATCCCTTGCAGGAATATTTTTCAAAAGGAGAAGGTTCATTGGCCTATAAAGGGAAATGGAATTTGTTTGATCAGATTATTTTTACGAAATCAGTGTTGAAAAAAGGAAAAGGCAATTATAAATACAAGCATTCAGGTATTTATGATGAACAAGATATTAGGGTGGCTGAAGGCCCGTATAAAGGATATCCCTTCCGTACATACGTTGGTAGTAACTATCATGGAGGGTACAGTGACCACTTCCCGGTATACATTATGTTGGTAAGATGAGAACGGGGAGCGCGTGTTGATTTATTAGAATTAAGAATTGTGAAAAAAGCCGGCGGATGTCGGTTTTTTTTGTGTTTATTTTGGGCATATGCCTATATTTGTTGCCAAATAATGAGCATATGCCAAGAACTAAAAGTTGTCGGAAGGTCAATTGGCAGCCTGGAGTGGTTTTTTTTAAGCCTTCCGGAATTCCTATGAGAGAGTTGCAGGAAGAAGTGTTGGGTTGGGACGAAGTAGAAGCCATTCGTCTGGTGGATATGGAAGGATTGTACCAGGATGCTGCAGCTGAAAAAATGGGCGTCTCACGTCAGACCATTGGACGCATTCTAAAAGAGGCCCGACGAAAAATTGCTGTCACCATGGTGAGCGGCAAAGCATTGCGCATTGAGTTCAAACCGGATGAAGTGGAATTGAATGGTCCGGATACTATAAAAGAGAAATAATTATCCATTATAATAAAATACAAAGACGTATGAAAATAGCGATCCCAACAAGTGGAAAAATAGTAAACAGTCACTTTGGTCAAAGCGAAGCTTTTACTATTTATACATTGAACGAAAAACAGGAGATTGAAAGTCAAGAAGTGATGCCTTCTGATAAAGGGTGTGGTTGCAAATCGAACCTGGCTGAGGAATTGGCTGCCAAAGGTGTGAAGGTATTATTAGCTGGAAATATGGGGCAAGGGGCTGTTAATAAATTAAAGCTGTCAAATATTGAAGTATTTCGTGGTTATTCCGGTGAAGCAGAAGATGTATTGAAGCGCTACCTGTCTGGCGACAAAGGAACTTCTATTGTGTGTGATAATCATGACCATCAGCATTAGGCTCAAATAGCAATGGAAAAGTAAAAGGTTAAAAGAAAGAGGATAAAGGATTAGTGGCCATGGCGAACAATTTATTGTATTGCTATGGCTTTTTTATTGATATAGCTGATGTGCTTTGATGTAAGTCATTACAGGTGTGGAGACGAAAAATGGCAGATCTTTTCCTGAATGGATCCATGCCCGGATATTCGAAGAGGCCATTTCTACAACTGGCGCCTCTGTTACTTTACACAAAGGTGGCAATTGATCATTATTGATCTCATAGCCTAAGCGTGGGTAAACCAATATGGGGAAATGTCTAACCCATTGATCAGCTTCTTTCCAACGGTCAATATGGTGGATATTATCTTCTCCCATAATGATGTGAAATCGATGCCTGGGATGCAGTTTAGATAATGCCCGTAAGGTATCAATGGTGTAGGATGGAACCGGTAATGATAGCTCAATGGCTTCGGCTTTCAGTTTAGGATAGTGTTGAATGGCCTGATGGACCATGTTTAACCGATGTTGCGCATCAATTAGGTCAGAGGCTTCCTTAAACGGATTCTGAGGGCTCACAACAAACCATACTTCATCCAGTCCTTCAAATTCAGCCATGTAATTAGCTAAAGCAAGATGACCAATGTGAATAGGATTGAAGGAGCCAAAAAATAATCCGACCTGTTGCATTGTTTTTTACTTCAGGAATTCTTTTAACAGAGAGGCGGTCGTGTCAATAGCTGTTTGTAGATCATCATTCACCACAATTTTATCAAACTGTGGTGAATAGGTCATTTCCGCTTCTGCTTTTCCAATGCGTTCTGCTATTTTTTCATCACTATCAGTACCACGCTCCCTTAAGCGTTTCTCCAGTTCTTCAACCGAAGGAGGTTGAATGAATATACTTAACGCCTCATCGCCATACATTTTTTTAATATTGACGCCACCCACAACATCCACATCAAAAACAACGTTGCAACCTTTGTCCGTGATGCGTTCTACTTCGCTGCGCAACGAGCCGTAATAGGTATCGGTATACACTTCTTCCCATTCCAGAAAGGCTTCCTGATCTATTTTTTGACGAAACTCATCGGGTGATAAGAAATAGTATTCCACGCCATCCTTTTCTTCGCCACGTGGTGCGCGGCTGGTCGCTGAAATGGAAAATTCCAGATTAAATCCTTTTTCTAATAATGCTTGCACGATGGTGGATTTTCCCGATCCCGAAGGAGCGGAGAAAATCACCAGTTTACCTTTATTTCGATGTTTATTCACAGTAGTATGGTAACAAAAGTCTTTCACAATTAAAGCACATTTAATATTTGCTCTTTAATTTTCTCTAATTCATCTTTCATGCGGATCACTAGCTTCTGAATGTCGGCATCATTGGCTTTCGAGCCTAAGGTGTTAATCTCGCGGCCAATTTCCTGGGAGATGAAGCCTAGTTTTTTACCGGCACTTTCACTGCCATCCATGGTCTCGATGAAGTAGTCCAGGTGGTTGCTCAAACGTACTTTTTCTTCGGTTACGTCTAATTTCTCAATGTAAAAAATCAATTCTTGTTCGAATCGATTCTCATCCACTTTCGTTTTTTGAGCAATCTCTTCGATGCTTTCACGGATGCGTGATTTGATTTTATCAATACGCGGGCCTTCATACTTGTCAACTTCTTTCAAAAGG
>JAEINY010000382.1 GCA_016342595.1 Marinilabiliaceae bacterium | reverse complement strand
GCCGGCGACACACTAATTCCCATGTTTATTACGTTATTTTCACTATGGATCATTCGTATTCCATTTGCTGTTTTTCTTTCCGAACGGTTTGGCGTAAACGGTATCTGGTGGGCCATTCCCATTGGCTGGAGCATGGGACTATTAGGATCTATTTTATACTATCTTTCAGGAAGATGGAAACACAAAAGTATTGTCAGATGAAACTACTACTCCTATCCTTTTTCTTATCTTCAATGATAATTGTTGGCTGCAATTCAACCACAGAGTCGGCGGAATCATCACCTATAGCTGGTACGAAAAAAATTACCAAGCTTGATAATAAAGTGGACGAAACATCAGGATTAATATCCTATGAAAACAGTTTTTGGACCATCAATGACAGTGGAGATAAACCCAACCTATACCGAATAGATCAAACTACCGGCGAAGTCTCTCAAATCATCACATTATCCAATGGCATAAATGTGGATTGGGAAGACATGACTCAGGATGATCATTTCATTTACATTGGTGACACCGGGAATAACCATGGATCACGCACTAAGTTCCAAATTTACAAAGTGGCTAAATCAAAGATCTCTTCACTTGAAGACCTAACGATAGAAGCTGAGGTTATTGAATTTACCTATGAAAATCAGCCATCCATACTAATTGCCTATGCCCATGATTTCGATTGTGAAGCTCTGACAATAATCAATGGTAAACTCACGCTTTTCACAAAAAACTGGAGCAGCAACAATACCGATTGTTATCAAATAGATGATAGCGGAATAGCTAAGAAAGTAGCCAGTTATGGATCGGAAGGATTAATTACCGGTGCCCATTATAATGCCCCCAAAAATGAAGTCATGATGATTGGCTACCAACGTAGCAGTAAAAAAGAACCATTCATTTTTCAAATTGCATCCTTTAGTAAATCCTCCAATATCTTTCGTTACAATCTTCCTGACCTGGCAGGTTATCAAACAGAAAGTATCTGCATTGTTGGCGAAAAAATATACATTACCAATGAGGCCAATGGAAGTAATAATCAGAGCTTATTCTTGGTAAGCTTACCTGCAACTAATAAAACGTCTGAATAAATAAACACATCATATCTAAATACAATTCTATTAATCAAGTAACAAATGAATATATTACTCCATTTTAGCTAAGGCCTCTTTAAATTCCTTAGAAGTGGCAATAATATAAAAATCATCTGGGATTTGTGGTAAGCACTCCTTAATTTGTAATCCTGTTACAAACACTACCTGATTAGGCACTATGTCTCCAATATTCCGAACAACAGACTCCAACTCCTCTTTCTCAATCGCTGTCACAAACGAAGTAAAAAAAGCATCTGTCGATCGGATATTGGCAACTACTTTTAAGTCAGCCACCGGAACTGAAGCCCCCAGGTAAAGCACATTGTACCCTTCTTTTCGCGCCAATAAACTATAGAACAAAATACCAATCTCATGCCATTCATTTTCAGGCAAGAAAAAGACGATACGCTTTTCAGATTTGGGTCTGAAGTTTTGCATCTCGTTATCAATGGCCACAATGAGTTTTTGACGAATCAAATTAGAGATAAAATGCTCCTGAGCCGGATTGATGGTACCTGCTTGCCACAAAATACCAATACGATCCAAAAATGGAAATAAAATATTCTCTACCATTGATTCAAAGCCTTGTTTAATAATCGAATTAGTTAACACATTGGAAAATTTTGATTCATCCAACTCCAGCATAGCCACTAAAAGACTTTCAATCTGCACATCCATATTACGTGTATCCAGACAAAGATCAATCACCCGCTCTCGCAATTGATCCTCTGAAAGGACGGCAATCTTAGAAATTTTAAAACCGTTTTGATTGAGTATTGACACATTTAAAATACGTTTCAAATCATCATCAGAGTACAATCGTATATTGGTTGCTGTCCTTTTGGGTTCGATAAGTTTATAACGCCGCTCCCATATCCGTATGGTATGTGCTTTAATCCCGGATATCTTCTCCAAATCTTTTATCGAATAAACTGCCATAATTGGTTTTATAAAATTCTTGTTTTCCTACGGGCTGCAACTTAAACACACTGCTCACAACCATTGTTCAAGGGGAATCGAAAAATTCAGCACAAAACTATTTATCAAAAAAAATGAAAAGCTAATAACAACAAACCCATACAAGAAAAGAGGATATTTAAATCCTCTTTTCATTCAAAAAAACACCCTTTTTAATCATTACGGCACGATCACTTTATCAATCACATGAATAACACCATTCTTACCTTGAACATCCGCTAAAATCACATTAATAGTACCATCAATGGTAACCCCTGAGTCAATAGAAATCTCTAACGTTTTTTCCGAATTTAGGGTATTGACCGAACCATTGCTTAAACCTGATGAAACGGCGTTACCACTCACTACATGAGCCAATAATATAGAAATCAAATCATCCTTAGATAAATCGGCAATCCCACTCACTTCAAGCGTTGCAAACAAGGCTTCAAATGCTGCATTAGTTGGTGCAAACACAGTAAAAGGACCGTCTCCTGAAAGAACATCGACCAACTCAGCCTTCACAACAGCTTCAACCAGAATACTGAAATCCGAATTAGCCATGGCAATATCCACAATTGTAGGTGGAGTAATCACTTTATCAATGGCATGAATAATTCCATTAGTCGCCACTACATCGGTTGCAACTACATTACTATTATTATTCAACATGACTCCCCCCTCAGTATCAATACTGACTTTAATATTTTGCTCAAAAGCAGTGCTTAAAGTAGGGAAATAACCCGCTGCCACATCGGCTGCAGGCACAAAAGCATTCATGGCATGGTACTGAATAATCGGTGACAGATCATCTGCCGCTAAGTCATCTAATCCCACACCCAAATCTGATAAAAAGGCAATAAAGGCGTCATTAACAGGTGCAAATACGGTATAAGTAGCCGTTTCATCATCCAAGGCATCTGCTAAACCAGCTTTAGCAACGGCGGCTGCTAATGAAGTAAAGGCAGGATTGGCCACTGCATGATCCGTAATACTCATGGGTAACATCACTTTATCAATGGCATGAATCACCCCATTATCAGCCTTCACATCCGTTTGAACAATCATTGACCGGTTGTTAATCTTCGCCATGGTCATATCCACATAGAAAGAAAGCGAATAGCCATCTGCAGGACCGGTGCTCAATGAACTGTAATAACCGGTTTCAATTTGATTGGCCATTTTACTAACCGGCAGCACATGGTACAACAGAATGGATGTTAACACATCATTCGAAATATCATCCAGTCCATCTACTCCGAGCTCCTCCAGCAGATCGGCAAAAGCAGCGTTAGTTGGTGCAAAAACTGTAAACATCGAATTGGCATCGGCCAAATCATCGTCCAACCCTACTTTTTTTAATGCGTCGACCAAAATAGAAAAATTAGCATCACTTGCCGCCACATCGGTTATGGTATTGGTCATCATTTCACCAACATTGTCATCGTCATCATCATCTTCACTACAGGATACAAATGAGAGTGAAAAAAACAACACCATTAAAACCGCCCAAAAATTAAATCTTTTCGTTTTCATCGCATTAGTGTTTAAATTGGTTATTAATTACAGAACTAATAGAGAAACAGCACTTCATTTATTTTGTTTATTTTTATATCATTTTTATTAAACACTTTGGTGTTTTCTAAATAATACCTCTTGATTCCCAATCTATTTGCCTCGCTATTTATAACCTAATTTTGTATCCATCAGAAAGTAAATACAGTAACCCAGCAGACTCTTTGCATTAATTAACTGGTGAATAGCAGAAAAAACTTAACTTTGCATTTCAATAAAAAATCAATTCATGATCCACTCAATGACCGGATACGGGAAAGCTGTCTGTGAGCTTCCTAACAAAAAAATCAGTATCGAAATAAAATCACTGAACAGCAAGCAGCTGGATTTAAATACACGACTTCCTAATTTATATCGGGAAAAAGATATTGAAATCAGAAGTTTACTAAGCAAACAGCTTAAACGGGGAAAAATTGATTTGAGCTTTTATGTGGAGGCAGCTACCTCTGATAAAATTACGAAAATCAACAATGGTGTCATCAAGGAATATTACGCCAATTTGAAAGAAGTGGCCAATGATCTGAACCTGGACAACTCCACTGATTTTTTACGTGTGATTATGCCTTTACCCGATACGGTAAAAGTTGAATTGGCTCAATTGGATGAAGACGAGTGGAAATCGATTCGTGAAACACTAAGCGGTGCCATCGACAGCATCAATGACTTCAGACAACGGGAAGGTTCGGCATTAGCAACAGATATCCGTTACCGCATTGATCAAATAGGAAACCTTTTGAAAGAAGTTGACAAGTATGAAGGCCCGCGTATTGATAAAATCAAATCACGCATCCGTGAAAGCATCGAAG
>JAEINY010000381.1 GCA_016342595.1 Marinilabiliaceae bacterium | reverse complement strand
CTTCGATGCTTTCACGGATGCGTGATTTGATTTTATCAATACGCGGGCCTTCATACTTGTCAACTTCTTTCAAAAGGCTTCCTATTTGTTCAATGCGGTAACGGATATCTGTTGCCAAAGCCGAACCCTCCCGTTGTCTGAAGTCATTGATGTTGTTGATGGCATCGCTTAGTGTTTCACGGATCGATTTCCACTCGGCTTCATCCAATTGAGCCAATTCTACTTTTACCGTATCGGGCAAAGGCATAATCACACGTAAAAAATCAGTGGTGTTGTCCAGGTTCAAATCACTGGCCACTTCTTTCAAATTGGCGTAATACTCTTTGATGACACTATTGTTGATTTTCGTGATTTTATCAGAGGTAGCTGCCTCCACATAAAAGCTCAGATCAATTTTTCCCCGTTTAAGCTGTTTGCTCAGTAAACTTCTGATTTCAATATCTTTTTCCCGGTATAAATTAGGAAGTCGTGTATTTAAATCCAGCTGTTTGCTGTTCAGTGATTTTATTTCGATACTGATTTTTTTGTTAGGAAGCTCACAGACAGCTTTCCCGTATCCGGTCATTGAGTGGATCATGAATTGATTTTTTATTGAAGTGCAAAGTTAAGTTTTTTCTGCTATTCACCAGTTAATTAATGCAAAGAGTCTGATGCATTACTGTATTTACCTTTTGATGGATACAAAATTAGGTTATAAATAACGAGGCAAATAGATTGGTAATCAAGAAGTATTATTTAGAAAACACCAAAGTGTTTAATGAAAGTTATAGAAAAATAAACAAAACAAATAAAGTGCTGTTTCCCTATTAGTTCTTTAATTAATAACAAATTAAACACTAATGCGATGAAAACGAAAAGATTTAATTTTTGGGCGGTTTTTATGGTGTTGTTTTTTTCACTCTCATTTGTATCCTGTAGTGACGATGATGATGACGATGACAATGTTGGTGAAATGATGACCAATACCATAACCGATGTGGCGGCAAGTGATGCTAATTTTTCTATTTTGGTCGACGCATTAAAAAAAGTAGGGTTGGACGATGATTTGGCTGAGACCAATTCGATGTTTACAGTTTTTGCACCAACTAATGCAGCTTTTGCCGATCTGCTGGAGGAGCTCGGGGTAGATGGGCTGGATGATATTTCGAATGATGTGTTAACATCCGTTCTGTTGTACCACGTGCTGCCGGTTAGTAAAATGGCGAATCAAATTGAAACCGGTTATTACAGTTCATTGAGTGCCGGTCCTGCAGATGGTTATTCGCTTTCTTTCTATGTGGATATGACCATGGCGAAGATTAACAACCGGTCAATGATTGTTCAGACGGATGTGAAGGCTGATAATGGGGTGATTCATGCCATAGATAAAGTGATGTTACCCATGAGTATCACGGATCATGCCGTGGCGAATCCTGCGTTTTCTTCATTAGCAGCCGCCGTTACTAAAGCTGGTTTAGCAGATGCCTTGGATGATGAAACGGCTACTTATACCGTATTTGCCCCGGTTAACGACGCCTTTACTGCCTTTTTAGCAGATTTAGGTGTGGGATTAGGTGACTTAACAGCAGATGATCTGTCACCGATTATTCTGTATCATGCCATGAATGCTTTCGTGCCTGCAGCCGAGGTAACAGCCGGTTATTTTCCTACTTTAAGTACTGCTTTTGAGCAAAATATTAAAGTTAGGATTGACACTGAGGGAGGCGTTATGTTGAATAGTAGCAGTAATGTTGTGGCAACGGATGTAGTTGCGACGAATGGAATTATTCATGCCATTGATAAGGTGATTACTCCACCTACAGTTGTGGATATTGCCATTGCTAATGCAGATTTCAGCATTTTGGTTGAAGCGGTTGTAAAGGCTGAATTGGTCGATGTTCTTTCAGGAGCCGGTCCATTTACTGTGTTTGCACCAACTAATACAGCATTTGAAGCCTTGTTCGCAACGCTTGGAGTAACTGGGATTGCTGATTTATCTAAGGATGATTTGACGCCTATATTATTGGCTCATGTAGTCAGTGGTAATGCCGTTTCATCAGGTTTAAGCAATGGTTCGGTCAATACCCTAAATTCGGAAAAAACCTTAGAGATTTCTATTGACTCAGGGGTTACCATTGATGGTACCATTAATGTGATTTTAGCAGATGTTCAAGGTAAGAATGGTGTTGTTCATGTTATAGATAAAGTAATCGTTCCGTGATGTTTTGAGAAGGTGTTTTTTTTGAAAGAAAAGAGGATTTAAACATCCTCTTTTCTTGTATCGGCTTATTGTTATTGGTTTTTCATTTTTTTTTTTGATAAATAGTTTTGTGTTGAATTTTTCGATTCTCCTTGAACAATGGTTGTGAGCAGTGTGTTTAAGTTGCAGCCCGTAGGAAAACACGATTTTTATAAAACCAGTTATGGCAGTTTATTCGATAAAAGATTTGGAGAAGATATCCGGGATTAAAGCACATACCATACGGATATGGGAGCGGCGTTATAAACTTATCGAACCCAAAAGAACAGCAACCAATATACGTTTATACTCCGATGATGATTTGAAACGCATTTTGAATGTGTCCATACTCAATCAAAATGGTTTAAAAATATCAAAGATTGCTGAGCTTTCAGAGGATCAATTGCGAGAGCGGGTGATCGATCTTTGTCTGGATACCCGTAATATGGATGTGCAGATTGAAAGTCTTTTAGTGGCTATGCTGGAGTTGGATGAATCCAAATTTTCCAATGTGTTAACTAATTTAATAATTAAACTAGGCTTTGAATCAATGGTAGAGCATATTTTATTTCCATTTTTAGATCGTATTGGTATTTTGTGGCAAGCCGGTACGATCAATCCGGCTCAGGAGCATTTTATCTCCAATTTGATTCGTCAAAAACTCATTGTGGCTATCGATAATGAGATGCAAAACTTCAGACCCAAATCTGAAAAGCGTATCGTCTTCTTTTTGCCTGAAAATGAGTGGCATGAGATTGGTCTTTTGTTCTATAGTTTATTGGCGCGAAAAGAAGGGTATAATGTACTTTACCTGGGGGCCGCAGTTCCGGTGGCTGACTTAAATGTCGTTGCCAACATCCGATCGACAGATGCTTTTTTTACTTCGTTTGTGACAGCGATCGAAAAAGTGAAGTTGGAGTCTGTTGTCCGGATTATTGGAGACATGGTGCCTGATCAGATTGTGTTTGTAACAGGATTGCAAATTAAGGAGTGCTCACCTCAAATGCCGGAGGGCTTTTCTGTTATTACCACTTCTAAGGAATTTAAGGAGGCCTTAGCTAAATTGCAGTAATATATTTGGCACTTGATTAATCATCTTGTTTTTAATTAGATACAATGAGGTTAATGTGTTGTTTATTCACACATTTAATTAATTGAAGGTAAACTTATCAGGAATAAACTCTGGTTACTACTACCATTGGCCTCATTGGTAATGTATATTTTTTCGTCAACAATGCAGATACTTTCTGTTTGATAACCTGCCAGGTCGGGAAGATTGTAACGAAAGGTATTGGAGGATTTGCTAAAGGATGTAATTTGAAAAATGAATGGTTCTTTTTTACCGCTACGCTGATAGCCAATCATCATGACTTCATTTTTGGTGGCATTATAATAGGCACCGGTAATTAATCCTTCCGATTCATAGCTGGTTATTTTCTTAGCGACTCCGCTATCAGTTATTTGATAGCAATCGGTATTGTTGCTGCTCCAGTTTTTGGTGAAAAGCGTGAGTTTACCATTGATTATTGTCAGAGCTTCACAATCGAAATCATGGGCATAGGCAATTAGCATGGATGGCTGATTTTCATAGGTAAATTCAATGACCTCAGCTTCTACCGTTAGGTCTTCAGATGAAGAGATCTTTGATTTAGCCACTTTATAAATTTGGAACTTAGTACGTGATCCATGGTTATTCCCGGTGTCACCAATGTAAATGAAATGATTATCCTGCGTCATGTCTTCCCAATCCACATTTATGCCATTGGATAATGTGATGATTTGAGTGACTTCACCGGTAGTTTGATCTATTCGGTATAGTCTGGGTTTATCTCCACTGTCATTGATGGTCCAAAAACTGTTGTCATAGGCGATTAATCCTGATGTTTCGTCCACCTTATTATCAAGCCTGGTAATTTTTTTCGTACCAGCAATAGGTGATGATTCGGCCGACTCTGTGGATGAATTGCAGCCAACAATTATCATTGAAAATAAGAAAAGGGATAGTAGTTTCATCTGATAATGCTTTTGTGTTTCCATCTTCCTGAAAGATAGTATAAAATAGATCCTATTAGTCCCATGCTCCAGCCAATGGGAATGGCCCACCAGATACCGTTTACGCCAAATTTTTCGGATAGAAAAACAGCAAATGGAATACGAATGATCCATAGTGAAAATAACGTAATAAACATGGGAATTAGTGTGTCGCCGGC
>JAEINY010000380.1 GCA_016342595.1 Marinilabiliaceae bacterium | reverse complement strand
CAGATTCCACTAAAAAAATGACAACTAATTTCGATTTTTCTTTTCTTTGCACATTATAATTAGAAGATAAATGGCAATTAACTATCAGAAAGTCCCTTCACCCTGTTATGTCTTGGATGAAGGATTGTTCCGCAAAAATCTGGAGCTGATCCGGTCGGTTCGGGATGCAGCCGGCATTGAAATTATCATGGCTTTCAAAGCGTTTTCCATGTGGAGTGCCTTTCCCATCGTGCGGGAATACATTCCCAAAGCCACAGCCAGCTCCATTCATGAGGCACGTCTGGCT
Organism: Marinilabiliaceae bacterium; assembly: GCA_016342595.1. GTDB lineage: Bacteria > Bacteroidota > Bacteroidia > Bacteroidales > Marinilabiliaceae > JAEINY01. The sequence continues at coordinate 4,153 of JAEINY010000380.1, read as the reverse complement.
TTTAAAGAGATGGGCAGCAAAGCACATACCTATTCGCCGGCCTATACCGAACGGGAATTCCCGACCATCCTGCAATACAGCAGTCACATCACCTTCAATTCACTGTCACAATTTGAGCGCTTCTATCCCCTGGTACAAAAAGCCGGAGAGAAAATATCGCTGGGTTTGCGCATCAATCCGCAATACAGTGATGTGGAGACCGACTTGTATAATCCATGTGCCCCCGGATCGCGTTTGGGTTTGATTGCTGATCAACTACCGGAAGTGTTGCCGGAAGGAATCGACGGTTTGCATTTTCATACCTTATGCGAATCGAACTCAATCAATTTGGAAAACACCCTCCAGGCAGTGGAAAAAAAGTTTGGGAAATACCTCAAACAAATTAAGTGGATCAACATGGGCGGTGGTCACCTGATGACCCGAAAAGGGTATGACACCCAACATCTGATCAAACTTTTGAAAGCCTTTAAAGCCAAATGGGATGTAAACATCATTCTGGAACCCGGCAGTGCCTTTGCCTGGGAGACCGGCGACCTGATAGCTTCCGTGGTTGACATAGTCGAAAACAGCGGCATTAAAACCGCCATTCTGGATGTATCCTTCACGGCACACATGCCCGACTGCCTGGAAATGCCTTACAAACCACATATCAAAGGGGCGCATCAAGAGCCGGTAGAAGGTAAACCTACCTATCGTATTGGCGGCAACAGTTGTCTGGCCGGTGATTTTATGGGTGACTGGTCATTCGATAAGGAGCTGAAACCAGGCGACCAAATAGTGTTTGAAGATATGATTCATTACACCATGGTGAAAACAACCATGTTTAACGGGGTACCACATCCGGCCATCGCCATTTGGAATGATGAGACAGGCCTGAGAATTGTGAAGGAGTTTAGTTATGAAGACTATAAGGATAGACTATCTTAATGATTAATTACTAGTGGTTAATGATTAATGAATTCACAATTAATCATTAACCATTATACATTGTTTTTAATCTATCTCCAAAAAGGTCTTGATTGCCCCCAGGTAATAATCATTCCATCCTTCGGTGATCCCTTCATAAGCATCTTCCGGAATATTGGTATGAATCACATCCACCTGAACTTTACCGCCATCTTTAAAAAACTTAATGGTCGCAATAGAAGGTTGATCTTGTTCCCCAAAATACCATTCCTGCACGATGCGCTTTTGCTCTTCGAACTCAATGTTATGGCCGGAGATATCGCCTTCCCATAATGAAAACGGAGAGCCTGGCTCGGTACTCATCTCCGCTGGGTATCCACTCCACAATTCAATGGTAAAGGGATTTACGAAGGCGGCATACACATCCTCCATCTCCGCTTTTATCTTAACACGTGTTCTTAATTCTTTCAGCATGATTGATTTCTTTTGACTGCAAAGAAACAAAAAAAGATCTTGCACAGTACCCACTCCATGCAAGATCTTCACCAAACCCCTCTCATCCGTCTAAATACCGAGTGCTTTCACCAGATCAGTGACCCGATCCAGATGTACCTTTGAAATACTTTCCATCTTCTTCCGTAACTCATCATGATCCTTAAAATACTGATGATCGGTTGTGATGGGAAAATCCTTGTTGTAAAACTTAAATTCGTTCTCTTGTACCTTAATCCGATTCTGCAATTTTCTCAGTTGATCAATGTGCTCATCCAACACCATTAATTCCACTTCATTGAGTTCGGTAAAATAGGTTTCAGCCTTTACTTCTTCGTTGCGATTCTTTAGTATTTCAATCTCTTTGATGAATAATGACAAGCGATTTTTCCACAGTTTATACTCAAAATCGAGATCTACCATATTGATGTTTCCATTCTTCATGACCTGTGCGCTTTAGGTTTATAAGGTCTCAATAAGGTAGGGCGTTTTTTTTACAAACGCAAGCCTAGTGATCGCATGACTACTTTTAAAAAAGCAGTCATACGATCACTCTGAAAACCACCCCTCCAATTTCATGTCAATACCATCTAAACTATGCTCATCCACAAAAGGTACTTCGCCCCACAAAGCTTCCGGGAAATAGTTCTTCAAATGCTTCTTAAGGACCAAACCAGAGTCGGCTGTAATTTCAGGTGCGGTGACCGGATAATGGTTATAAATCATACCATGCACAGTAATCCCACGATTCTTCAACACTTCAAGCGTTAAAAGCGTGTGGTTGATAGATCCCAATCTTCCTGATGTGACCAGGATAACCGGAAAATCATGTTCCTGTACGAAGTCAGCCACCAGAACATCGTGGTTAATGGGTACCATCAAACCACCAACGCCTTCCACCAGCACCTCCTGGTATTTGCTTTCAATGCTGCGAATGGATTGAATTAAGCGTTTCGGATCAATGATCCGTCCTTCCATTTCAGCAGCCAAATGCGGAGAGGCAGGAAAATTAAAGAGGTAGGGACAGGTCTCACCGGATAGATCTTCAGGGCGTAAGTCTTCACCCATTAATTCCCGGTGCTTCTCAATATCTTCCGACACCTCTTCACAACCTGTCTGCGAGAGTTTCATGGTGATGACATCGGCTTTTTGATCTTTCAGATATTTCCCTAGTAAACCGGTAACAATCGTTTTTCCGGCATCGGTATCAATAGCAGTTATAAAGTATGTGGACATTTTTAAGACGATTAGAATATTAGACAATGAGAGGATTGGCAATTTGCCCGATCGCTCTTCTCTTTTAACATTAATAATTAATCCTTCAACATTAATCACTTCTTTTTTAATACCAACAAAAACGGATGATAAGTCAGCGGATAGCCTTCCAATTGTGCGAATTGCTGATAGTCTTCCTGAAACTGAGCCATATCTCCTTTGGTCCATTGGGAGGCGGCCACGCCGTTGACACCGGTATAACGCATGTGCTTCAACACATCCATTGGAGACTCCAGCCACAACTGACGGTGCCACTCTTTGGAAGCCACCAATTGAAATTCATCAGATGCAGATTCAATCACTTGCTGCATCGTTTTATAGTCGATCCCTTTCCCGGTAATCGTCTTGATCTCGCTGTAGTTATCAGGCCCGAAGGATGACAGTACCACATACCCTTCGTCCATCAGGAGATCAGATAATTTAGCAAAGAACGGTTTTAACTCTTCAATCCATTGAATGGTGGCACCTGACCAAATGACCTGCTGTGGTTCAGGAAACACGAGCTGTTCGGCATCCCCTCCAATAAACTGATGCGATGCCACGTCACTGGCTAACACAATGGGTTCCACTTTACCAGCCATCTCCTCTACCAAATCGTTGGTCAATAATTTTTCAGCTGAAAAGCGTTTTAATATCTCCTGCGTTAGCAAGCCGGTGCCACATCCCAACTCCAACATACGTTCCTGATACGGTGCCATGTGCCAGGCTGCCATTTGCACCAATGCCTCAGCCATTTCCTTTTGCACAGTGGCATGCACATCATAGGTTTTTGAAGCGCAATGAAAACGACGTTTCACCAATGATTTGTCAACACACATTTTTGAATCTGTCTTTATGAAGGTGTTTGTTGGCATTTTCATCTATTGTTGATTTTTGGAGAATTGGAAATATAATTGAAACACATGAAGATATTTACTATTCATTATTAAAAATTGACTATTCATGACTTGATGGTCAACACCTCATCCCATGAGTGGAAAGCAAAGAAACAGAAATGCCCTTGCTCCAACTCTTTCACCGGCACGCGTTCAGCCCAGAATGCTTTCTGATTGGCAGTGGGGATGATACGGTCATCGGTTCCAATGAGGGCCTGATCATAAAAACCCTCTTTCATTTCACCTACCTGAAAATGTTGGGTTAACAGAAACAGTTCGTTCTCCACCTCATCCAGCGAGCGTTGCGGTTTAACAGGTTCAAACTGCTTCCAGGCTTCAATGTTCTTCATCATGCGACGCTGGAATTTCGCCAGGTTACGTTCCGATAAATTAGAGAGTGTTCCCATAATAATCGGCTCCGGTATACCATATAGAGCACTCATCGGTTGAAATGTACCATTAATAGCGATGGCTGATTGGATCTGATCCTTCAATGGCATCATAACACATTGGGCGACCCAAACACCAAACGACCAGGCCACCACGTGAACTTCTTTATAATCATGAACCGCATTAAACGCTTCTTCGGGAAGTGTCAGATCCCG
>JAEINY010000379.1 GCA_016342595.1 Marinilabiliaceae bacterium | reverse complement strand
AATTGTACTGCCGAATGGCACAATGACATGGGGAAAGTGAGTTTGAAGCTGGTGTTTCTGGTTCCCATTGGTGATGCTAACCGCTATTTCGGCTATACACTGCAGGATTGCTTAATCACGCTACACTATACCAACAACGAACACTCCACTTTTACGATCAGCCAAGATGTCACTCAAAAATTCATTGAAAAATGGAATGTTTCCTACTATGAAGGCGCTTTTATTCTGAATGAGGAGCAAATTAATAAACTAGTGAATCACCCCAATGTGAAAATGACTGTGAACTGGAAGAAACGAACCGAAGAGTATGAAATAAAGAACTCGACCATTCTTAAAAAAGGTTTAATGGAAGTTCTATAAGCCGCTCTATACTTACAATAAAAAGAGGTTGTCAGCACATACAGACAACCTCTTTTTTTATGATTACTTTATCTATAACTTCTCAAAAAAGTCATTGCCTTTATCATCTACAATGATAAACGCCGGGAAGTTCTCAATGCGAATTTTACGCACAGCTTCCATTCCTAACTCTTCGAAATCGACCACTTCAACAGACTTAATACTGTTCTTAGCCAGGATAGCTGCCGGACCACCAATCGATCCTAAATAAAAACCACCATTGTTTTTACAAGCATCTGTAACTGCTTTAGAACGGTTTCCTTTGGCGACCATAATCATTGAACCACCTTGTTTCTGAAACAGATCCACATAGGGATCCATACGACCAGCTGTCGTTGGCCCGAAACTACCGGATGCCATTCCTTTCGGTGTTTTAGCCGGTCCTGCATAATACACCGGGTGATTTTTGAAGTATTCCGGCATGGGCTTGCCTTCTTCCAGCATTTCCTTGATGCGGGCATGGGCGATGTCACGCGCTACAATTAAGGTGCCTCTAAGGTTCAAACGGGTTTTAATGGGGTATTTAGATAGCTCTTTCAACACCTCATCCATGGGGCGATCCAAATCAATATCCACAGCCGGAGCCATGTGCGGTGCCTCTTTAGGAACGAAACGTGATGGTTCTTTCTCCAGGGCTTCCACAAAAATACCGTCTTCTGTAATTTTACCTTTGATGTTACGGTCAGCACTACAGCTCACTCCTATACCCACCGGACAAGAAGCCGCATGACGTGGCAAACGCACCACACGTACATCGTGTACAAAATATTTCCCGCCAAACTGCGCACCAATAGTACTCTCCTGACAGATTTTCTGCACTTTGGCTTCCCATTCCAAATCACGAAAAGCCTGACCACCTTCATTGCCTTCGGTAGGCAAATGATCCAAATAACCCGCAGAGGCTTTTTTCACAGTCGCTAAATTTGCTTCAGCAGAAGTACCACCAATCACAAGCGCCAAATGGTAGGGCGGACAAGCAGAAGTACCCAGATCTTTGATTTTTTCCTGCACAAACTTCGTCAGATTTTCTTCTGTCAACAAAGCTTTTGTTTGCTGATACAAGAATGTTTTATTACCGGAGCCTCCACCTTTGGTCATGAATAAAAACTCATAGGCATTGCCTTGCTCTGCGTAAATATCAATTTGTGCCGGTAAATTAGTCCCGGTATTTTTCTCCTCAAACATACTGAAGGGCACCACCTGTGAGTAACGCAAATTGCGGTCACGATAAGTTTCATATACACCCTGCGACAAATGCTCCGCATCATTGGCACCCGTATATACATTCTCCCCTTTTTTCCCCATCACAATAGCAGTACCTGTATCCTGACACGTTGGCAATTCACCTTCGGCCGTCACCACCTGATTCATAAGCATGGTGTGTGCCACGAAACGATCGTTATCAGACGCTTCCTCATCTTGCAGGATATCAGCTAACTTTTGCAAATGAGTTGGGCGTAAATAGAAGGATACATCGGCAAATGCCTCCTTTGCCAGTAGCTCCAGTCCCTTTGGATCCACTTTTAATAGCTTCCGACCATCTACCTCTATAGTCGATACATAATCTTTCGTCAACAAACGATACGGAGTAGTATCTTTCTGTATTGGAAATGGTTTTTGGTATTTAAAATCAGCCATAACGTAAATTTATTTAGAGCATCAAAACAATAATTGCTGTTATCATTACAACAGCAACCCGTCTCGCAAAATTAGAGATATTTATCACTAATTAGAAAAAAACCGTCAGAAATGAAGGAGTTAAAATGTTAAAAAGAATGAATTGAAAGGAATGCTATCAAATCTTTCTAACTTAGGCAAACGATGAAATGGCAAACAGCTAAAATAGGTATCTTCACATTGATCCCGCTCTTCCTGCTTCTCCCCTTTAGTTATCATTCCAGTTTATTAATCAATGGAAGTATTACTAAAGGGGTAGTGACCGGTCAACAAACAGTACTGATTAATGAATTTTATACAGATGTTGCCACCTATGCCGAAATTACATTTGAGACATCAAAAGGGCTGTTTGTTTTTTACGGGCCGGATAACTATGTCTTGAAAAAGGGAACCGTTGTTTCGGTCATTTATAATCCGGAGGAGCCAACCAACTGCTGCTTATACCACTGGTTTGTATTATATATGAATCCCCTGCTCATGGTTACATTCATTTTGGAACTGCTCCTGTTTATGGGCTATTGGTACTTGCGCTATGAGCTGAAAGAAAAGAATTTGACTTAGATCTAACATCCAACTGCCCCATTGGAAAATTTATTTCATCCTGGCTAAACTATTCAAATCACATGATTTCATGTGGCTGCATTCTCCTTATAAAAACATGCCGTGTTCATGGCAAAATTTGCTAATCAAAAGAGATTATATATCTTTCCTTCATGGAACAATTGGAAAAAGTAATTATCGATTTTAGTGATTTTATTTGGGGCACCCCATTATTGATTCTTCTGCTGGGCGGTGGCTTTTTCTTCATGATTTACAGCCGCCTGATGCCCTTCCGATACATTGGTCACGCAATTGATATTCTACGAGGTAAATATGACGATCCGGCAGAAGCCGGTCAAATCAACCATTTTCAGGCCCTGTCAACGGCTTTGGCAGCTACCGTTGGGATGGGCAACATCAGCGGTGTGGCTGTGGCCATCACTACCGGAGGGCCAGGTGCTATTTTCTGGATGTGGGTGAGTGCGCTGTTTGGGGTCTCCACAAAGTTTTTTACCGGTACACTGGCAGTGATGTTCAGAGGTAAAGACGATCGGGGCGAGATTCAGGGTGGTCCCATGTACATCATCACCGAAGGATTGGGCCAAAAGTGGAAACCAATGGCCATCTTTTTTGCGGTAACTGCTATGGTAGCAGTCTTTCCGGTTTTCCAAAGTAACCAATTAACACAGGTTTTCAGAGATGTGGTATTGGCGCCCAATGGGGTCAAAACAGGTTTCACCACGGATTTGATCACCGGTATCATCATTGCGGCAGTCATGGCACTGGTCATTTTTGGAGGTATTAAACGCATCGGTAAAGTCACGTCTAAGATTGTTCCTTTGATGGTCGTGCTTTATATTCTTGTTGTACTCTATATTATCTTTTCGCATCCCGACCGTTTGTGGGATGCCATTTCACTCATTTTTACGGATGCCTTTAGCGCAGATGCGGTATTAGGTGGTGCAGTCGGTACCATCATCATCACAGGCATTAAACGTGCTGCCTTTTCCAATGAAGCGGGAATCGGTACAGCTCCGTTAGCACATGGGGCGGCCAAAACCAATGAACCGGTACGCGAAGGTTTAGTGGCCATGTTAGGCCCCATCATTGATACATTGGTGGTGTGTACCATGACTGCGTTGGCAATTTTGGTTACGGATGTATGGCAGAATGGTAATTCGGATGGCATTACCCTGACTGCAGAAGCATTCAATATAGCCATCCCCGTCTATGGCCCCTATATTCTGATAGTGTGTGTCATTTTCTTTGCATTATCTACACTTTTCGCATTCCCTTATTATGGTAATAAATGTGCCATCTATCTGTTCGGCACAAAATCGAAGAATATTTATAATAGCTTGAGTATAGTAAGTGCTGTAATTGCGGCAGTGGTTTCAATCGATATTGTCATTGGCTTTATCGATTCGGCCTATGCACTGATGGCATTCCCAAATATGGTGGCAGCCATCCTTCTGGCCCCTCATGTAAAACGTGCCACAGTAGATTATTTCCAACGGTTAAAACAAGGTAAAACAGCGAATCAAAAGTCATCAGATCAATAAATACTAGTAGTGCGTTCAAAAAATAATAGTTGCACAAAGCTGCACGAAGGAAACACAGAGGGACACCGAGAGGATATCTTATGCCTGGCTGTATTGATGGTATAATAACCCTTTGTGAACTGCCTTATGCTTTTTGCCTCAGCGTGCTCTGTGTAACTTTTCCATGCAAAACAACCTAGCCCGGATAAATATCGGGCCACAAAGATTGTTTCGCTTCGCTCAACTGAGGTATACATCATTCAATTATAAAACATTAATTTGTGAACTAGCTACTAGTAGCAGGCTACTTCCGAAACTCACGCCGACTCAAAATACAATGATTAATCAATCGCT
>JAEINY010000378.1 GCA_016342595.1 Marinilabiliaceae bacterium | reverse complement strand
AACCTTTAACACCAACTATTCTCTGCGGCTTGGCGGCTCTGCGGTTAGGTACATGCCTCCACAAAATTCCTTTAAGAAATGCCATTTCTTCGATGAGTGGTGGAATTGGTGCTTGTTGAAAATCACCCTTCGGCCACTCAGTATCCTCAAAATCCTTTGACCAATTTTCTTTTCCCCTTAAATTATCCATTCTTAAAAAAAATGTGCCCAAATTTGTAAGGTTGATTTTGTAAAAAAATAAAACCCCATATCTTGGAAAAATTTGAGTTAATAGCCACCACCCTTTTTGGACTGGAAGAAGTACTGGCCAATGAGTTAAAGGAATTAGGTGCGACTGATATTGAATTACTGAACCGGGCGGTGAAATTCAAAGGTGATCAGACCTTACTGTATAAGAGCAATCTGCACCTGCGAACCGCACTGAAAGTTTTAAAGCCCTTTGCGCAATTCATGGTTCACGGGGATAATGACTTATATAAAAAAATCAAAAAAATCAATTGGGATCAGTACCTTTCGGTGGAGGGCACGCTGGCCATAGAGGCCACGGTCAGCAGCGACTATTTTAAGCACTCTCAATTTGTGGCTTTACGCTGCAAGGATGCCATTGTTGATCAATTCAGAGATAAATACGAGAAACGTCCATCCATCGATTTGGAAAATCCCGACTTACGCTTAAACATCTACATTCGTGATCGTATCTGTTCGCTTTCGTTGGATAGCTCAAGTACCTCTTTGGGTAAAAGAGGATATCGCCAGGCCCAGTCACTGGCCCCCATGAGTGAAGTTTTAGCAGCCGGCATCATTGCCTTGTCCGGTTGGGATAAAAAATGTAATGTGTACGATCCCATGTGCGGATCAGGTACTTTTTCCATTGAGGCGGCATTAATTGCCAGTAATATAGCACCTGGCCGGTTTCGGACCTTTGGTTTTGAGCGTTGGAAGGATTTTGATGCCAGTTTATGGTCGTCCATCAAAGAAGAGGCTGAGGCGCAGATTATGACGCCCGAATGCAAGATTTATGGCAGCGATTTAGACGAGCAAGCGGTAGACATATCGCAAAGCAATGCTATTAACGCGAAGGTGGATCATCTGATAGAATTTAGACCAATGGATTTCTTGAAAAGCGAGACGCATTTTAACGATGGCATTGTATTTTTAAATCCCCCCTATGGCGAACGCCTAAAAGAAAAAGAAGAAATTATTCCCTTCTACAAGGAAATTGGGACGCAATTAAAACATCATTACGAAGGTTGCGAAGCATGGATTATTAGTAGTAATATACAGGCATTGAAATTTATTGGCTTGCGCCCCTCCAGGAAAATTCGCCTTTTTAATGGGCCGCTCGATTGCAAACTGCATAAATACGAACTCTTCAGAGGCAAGAAAGGGTATCAGGAAAAAGCGGATGATAGTAATTAACAGTTGCACTTAGAAAACACAAAGGGACAAAATAATACCGCGGAGGGCGCGGAGTAAACACTGAGGAACACAGAGTAAAAATAACAAACCGCAAAGGCGCGGAGTCGCAGAGTTTTTTTCTTGAAACTTGCAACTTGGAACTTGTAACTTAAAACGTTTACACCGCCTATTCTCTGCGGCTTGGCGTCTCTGCGGTTAATTTTAGTAATTATACCCTTTGTCGATCTTTTGTACCGTTTGACAAACACAATCTGAATGCGTGGCGCTTACCAATAAATCGAAACTATTTTTGTCGAGTCGCTGTTTTTGAATAACCACAAACATTATTTCTGTGGAACAGAGCAAATCAACAATGGCCTGACCGACGGCTGTACCATCCGAAACAAAACACGCAGGAGAAAAAGACTCCAGCCTGTGAAGCTGCAGGACCATTTCCGGATCCATAGTCAATTTTGTGACCAGGAACTCAAAGAGTTTATCTTCAAGCGACTCTTTTTCCGGATTCACCTCTGCCAGATACCCTGTAATTCCACTCTCAAATTCATCGTAAATACAGAATGATACTTGTTGTTCCATAGCTGGATGCGTGTTTTTTGTATATTATCAATATAACAAATATCAAACAAAAAAACAATTGACTTCCAATACTATTGTACAAAATAAAAAGGCATTTCATTTAGGAGCTCTGACGCTGCATCAAAATCGGGACAGACTACACAGGCTTCTACATCCCGTTTCCCGGGATCTGGTCTTCTCCCAGCCAGCATAAACGCCGTTGTGCAGCACGGCGCATGGTAACCTGTAAGGATCACAACTTCCTGATTGCGCTGAATGTTATTCCGCTCTTGTAATAAGGGTGTCCGGAAATGAAAAAAATTGCCACCAAGGCTCTAAGTCACAAAAAATACCAAAAGGCTATTATTAGAATAATCAATGCTTTGTGTTGCTTAGTGCATTTGGGCCTTTGTGGCAAAAAGTTAAGAAGTAATCGTTTTCGAACATCCTCTTGATGATAAGATTATTGATAGATGATTTTTGATTTGAAGGGTACCGCAGAGGGGCGCGGAGTTTTAATAATTTCTCGCAAAGACGCGGAGTTTTTTTATTGGAACTTGGAACTTCTGACTTGTAACTTTATCACCTTCTATTCTCTGCGCCTTGGCGCTTCTGCACTTATCCTCATTGTTACACAGTAAGACTTGGAGGTTTTACTTCTCCCTTGAAACATGAACCTTGGAACTTGAAACTTGAAACCTTTAACACCAACTATTCTCTGCGCCTCTGCGTCTCGGCGGTAATAGTAGCTTTCAAATGGTGCTGCCCACCCCAATTCAACACCAGTCTACCTTTTTTCAACCAATGTGAAAGGATTCTACAAAATCCTAATACTCCAAATGTCTTTATGAAGCTATTATTGCAGCACACATCATGTGTTTCAATAATTCATGATTACTAAATGAAAAATCATCTACCTACATGAAAAAAATAGCATCACTACTGCTTTGGATATTCATCGTCCTCAGCTTCCCTACAATTGGTCAAACATTTATCGAATCCGATACTTTTGGTAATTGTGAGACTTTCGAAAACGGACTGCCTGCCTCCTGGCAAGCGACCGATGGAGGCTCGCTGGAGATTTCCAACAAACGTTACAAACAGGGTACCCATGCATTAATGTGGAACTGGTCCAATAACTCCAAGATCACCGTCACGGATCCCCAATTAGGCCAGGCCAGTATCAATAAAAACTCAGGTCTCAAGCAATGGTTATACAACGAAACAGCGATTGACGACAGCATCCGGTTTGTCTTCTACGATGCCTCCAATAGGGTAAGGTGTGCCTTTTATTACAAACTCAATTTTACAGGCTGGCGAGGCTTATGGGTGCGCTTCTGGGATGACATCGCCGTGTCAGGTAAGCAGAAACTCCTGACGCGCATGGAGGTGTGTGCCCCCCAAACCGTCACAAGCGGACAGGTCTATTTCGACATCGTCGAATTTGCCTCCTCGGTGAGCTACAAGCGTTCACCCAGCTATCAGTATGTACATCCCTATCCCTATAATGCTGACGAAGAAGTGAAAGATGAGTGGGCCGGTTGGATTTATAAAAATCGCTACCCCCAGGCCACCTTACCATTGCCTTCGGAGGTCAGCTCTGACCAACAAGAGGTATTATCCACCATTACCACCCGCTTTGAAGAATGGCTGCTGGGTACAGAGACGTATGCTGCTAATGCGCATTACCAAGCCCGCTTACAGGCACGGGATGCCTATATATCATATGGGGTGCAACTATTCAATCAATTAGATGTGGCAAAAGATGAAAATGGCATCATCACCGGGCCTCCCTTGTTTACCAATAAATCATCCCATCGTCCCAACTTCGGCCGTGATATCGGTGAGAAATTATGCCTGCAACTGGCTTTGGATTACCGTGTCAATAACAATGCGTCCAGCAAAGAGAAATTACTGCTATTATTTGATTACATGCACGACCAGGGATGGGCGGAAGGCAGTGCCATGGAAACCCTGGATCACCAGAAACTGCGCACTGCCGCCTGGGTCTATTCGGTTTATTTATTGAAAGATGACTTAAAACTGATCCCCTGGAAAAATGGCCAAAGCCTGTTAGACCGGGAGATGGCCACGCTTCATTGGTTATCCTACTTTAATATCCTGTTTGCACCCCTGAAGGATACCCTTGAAGTAAGTGTGGATGATTTTCGTTCCAACACCATCTTCCGACTCATCTATATCCTGATGATGGATAACACGGATCCGGCAAAAGTGCAATACATGAACCACTATACCCAATGGCTCAATCGTAACTTACGTACCTTTGAAGGCTGGACCGGCGGTCTGAAGCCGGATGGCATGGGCTATCACCACCGCGGCCCTTATATGAATGCCTATTCCAATAACGGGGTGCATTGCATGACACAGGTCCTGTACTTTCTTAGACATACTCCCTACGATGCCAATGCTGAAGCTAAGGAAAATATTAAAAAATACCTGCTTAACTACCGTCTCATCTCACAATACTACGATGTGCCCAAAGGCGTTTCGGGACGTATCAGCGGGCTGGATAAAGCCACCAGCATGATCAGCCCCATGGCCTATATGGC
>JAEINY010000377.1 GCA_016342595.1 Marinilabiliaceae bacterium | reverse complement strand
CCCGATGCAACAATACAGAAAACACTTGCACATGGATCAGTATTAACGGAGTAGAATATCATACGGTGCGCAGCACCCGGTTGTATATTGGATGAAGACGAGTTCAAGATAATCTCCGGAATAATTATTGAAAATAACAGATTGAATGAACTGATAGAAATTGCGGGTAATCCCAATTTGCATAAAGTAAACCAATACGTTAACTTTGTGTGATGATTAGAAAGATTGTTGCATACAAAGATAATTTTGTAGATTTCTATAGAGATCAAGACTCAAAGATTCAGCAGAAAATAGAAAACACTCTTGATTTAGTGAGATTTGAGCAACATGTTCCAAGCAAGTTTTACAAAATGCTTGAGAATACCGACGGTATTTGGGAAGTTCGAGTAATGACGACTTTTAAAAGCATTCGGATCTTGTGCTTTCAAGATAAAGGAAATCTTGTTGTATTGACAAATTGCTTTCTGAAGAAAACTCAAAAAACGCCAAAACAGCAAATTAAGATGGCAGAGAAATTGAAAAAAGAATATCTGACTGAAAAATATGGAGGATTACAAAAATGAAAAATGTAACAGATTTTGAAGATTTACTAAAAGAGAAGTATGGGGAGAAAGGAACCTCATCAAGAGATAAATTTGATGCAGATTCACTTGCTTTTAGGTTAGGAGTGATGCTTAAAGAAGCTAGAAAAGAAGCACATATTACTCAGGAAGAACTTGCAGAAAGAACAGGGACTAAAAAGAGTTATATTTCTCGAATTGAACGAGGTCAAAGTGACATTCAGATTTCAACATACTATAAATTAATCGAGATTGGACTGGGGCGGCATTTAAATATTTCGATAGGTTGAAAAAAATAAAAGCAGGGAACACGCAATCATAACCAATACTTTGAATCCTTTTTTATTTATTTTGACATAATTGCCCAAAGGCCATTTGCATTTGAGTCTGTAGACTATATTAAAACGGGATATAGAAGATGCGTATGTGGTTCAGACAGTATTTACTACAAAATAAATGACGAAATAATTGAAATCATGGCAATTATAGGAAGGCAAGATTTGAATAGTATTCTTTAGAATTTGAATAAACATTTTTCTCTTATAGCTTACCAACTTCTATAAACTGATTCAACAAAAAGTACTGTTGCCTGTATTATTTGGCAAAAGTTTAAAGTGAACCACAAAGAAACACCAAGGAACACAAAGAAAAATAAATGCTGCTGTGCCTTTGTGATGCACTTTGAGTCCTTTGTGGTAGATTTTAGTTTTACTTTTCTGGCTTGTCCAGGTTGGGGAATTGCACGATAGCTCTACATTCAAAAACAACACCTCTAGACCTCAAGGCAATCGCATTTACAAAAAGGCACTCCGTACAAAAAAAGCAACCACAGATTATCACAGATTTCATGTTTTCCGGCGGAAATTAATCTGTGTAATCCGTGTAATCTGTGGTTGTAAGGAATACTATCCCGGGATTAATTCACCAAAAGCATCCTGATGTTTTCGGCACCATTTCTCCAAATGCTTTTTCATCTCTTTAACCGTTGACTCATATTTACCTGAAAGCATCAAATCATTCATCTCGCCCGGATCAGTTTTCAAGTTAAATAACTGCTCCCGTTTTTCGCCTTCACTGTACACAATGTATTTCCAATCACCTGTTAATACTGCTCGCCCGGTGATACCAAAGGATTGGATTCCATTAGCAAATTCCGTTTCGATCACCGTTACCTTGTTATCGGCACTTTTTCCGGCATCTTGTACATAAGGCATTTGTCCTTCTCCGGTCAGTTCCCCGGGTACTTTTATGCCGGCATATTGACACATGGTGGGAATTAAATCCAATCCTACGTTCACAATTTGTTGGGAATTAACACCAGAAAGTTCCTGTCGTGGATCACACACAATAAAAGGTACATTCACCACCTCCTGGTACAACACCTGCTTTTGATTCCAGCGGTGACTGCCGTTTCCATCGCCATGGTCGCTGGTAAATATAATGACGGTGTTGTCTAACATTTTATTTTTTGCCAAGGCATTGATGACGTAGCCCACATAACGATCCACATGCTCCACTAATCGATTGTACGCCCAACGGTATTGACGCCATTGGTCTTTATCCCAATCCATGGTTGGATAGGTTTTTAAGGAGCGTTTTTGCTGTTGGCGCAATATAGACGGTTCACCATTTGGAATGGCATAGTTATCCGGAATGGACGGACACGCTTCAGGTGCTGGCGTTTGCCCGATAGGTTCCATGCGCAGGGCTTCGTTACGGGCCCACTCGCAAATATCGTGTGGGTTAATAAAAGAAGCCACCATTAAAAAGGGATTCTCTCTTTTTTGCTTCAGGAAATCGTTGCAATCCGACGGAATGGAAGCATCCTGCCAATCACGTCGCAATGTATTGGTGATGTAATCAAAACCATGAAATTCGGTTTCCTCAACCGGAACCGGTAAATGCCATTTACCCACATAACCGGTATCATAGCCACCTTCCTTAAAAATCTTACCCATGATCTTCACATCCGGCTTCCAATAACCATGTTTTTCGGGTAGATTAATCGTCGCCTTCAAGGCATGTGGTAACTGGCCGGTCAGCATACTGCTGCGACTCGGTCCACACAAGGGAGAAGTGCAGTAGGCTTTCTTAAAACGCGTGCCTCTGTCGGCCAGATAATCCATCGAAGGAGTCCGCAAATCCGTGTTTCCGGCACAGCTCATGGCATTGACCGTTTGCTGGTCAGTCAAAATCAACACGATATTAGGACGCTCGCCTTTTTCACCCTTAGCCGTGGTTGCTAACAGGGACTGTCCGGCCACTGCTGCTCCGGCCGTGGTAAGCGTTGAATTCTTTATGAATTGTCGTCGGTCCATTCGTTATTCCTCCTCATAATTAATCCAATCCGCCAATATTTTCTGCTCCATCCAGGGATCATCACTGTGCTTTAACCAATAGGCCATTTCGTGCAGAAGTTGCTTAATCACCGGATCATTCTTGTCAACCGGTAAATTGGTTTGCTGGTAAGGATCTTCATTATCGTTAAAAAACTGTGTCCTCACCAATTCGCTTTTTCGATTGATCACTAACTCCAGGGTATACTGATGTGTTTTGATACCACGCGCTATCGGGAAATAGGAAGTCACATTTCCCTGATCATCCTTATCGCCATTCACATTGCGGATGTATAACGCCGAAGTCGGGCGATTAGCCGATTCCTCTGACTGAAGGACATCTGCATAATTAAATCCTTGCACTTCCTCAGGAATGTTTTTTTCAAGCCCCATCAATCCCAGCAAGGTGGGCATGATGTCAGGGGAACCCATCAACAAATTCTCCAATCGCGCCTTCACCATTCCAGGCCAGCGAATCAAAAAGGGCACATCAAATGCTTCGGTATAGATGCTATTCTTTGGATCTTTAATGCCCTGACTACACATGGTCTCTCCATGATCTGATGTGAATACAACAATGGTATTTTCATATTCACCCATCTCTTTCAGTTGTTGAACGATTCGCCCAAATTCACGATCAACACCCGTTACATTGGCAAAATAAAATGGCGCCGATTGTGCTTTGTCCATATGTGGATTGGCATTATCCCGGTGCAATAAGTCTTCAGGAGCCATGTCACTATAGGCATTATAATCCGTTTCCAAACAATCGTTCAATGAATTGTACGGATTATGAGGCGGGTTCATCGACACAAAAATGGCAAATGGCTTATCGCTATTGCGTTGGCCTTTACTATTCTTTAAATATGAAATAACCTCATCGGCTTCATGCTGTGGCGACCATTCTTTAGGATCATAACGGTTCCCATCATTATCATAGTAGTGCGGATCTTTATGCACATCCCAGGTACCGTATGAATACCAGTAATCGAATCCGTGACGGCGCTCCTGCGGCGTATAGGTATCCCAGGCGGGCCGGCGTGGATCGACATAATTACCCGGATTAGCCGGATCATTGGGCGTTGGAAAATCCAGGTGCCATTTACCAAAATAAGCCTGCTCGTAGCCTTGTGCATGCAACACATCACTGAAACAAACCGCATCCGTGCGTAATGAACTAATGGGGCGAGCCGCATTACAATTTAATGGCACGCCACTTTTCCCGGGAAACATTCCGGTCAGCAGACTCCCCCGGTGAGGACTGCACAGCGGATTATTACTCACCATATTGGTAAACACCACAGCTTCCCTGGCAAACTGATCTAACTGAGGTGTCTTAACCGGATCAGCCTTCGTACGAATGGCACCTTCAAATTCGGGTGTATCCCAAAATGCCATGGCATGCTTCCGGTATTGATCCGGAAAAACATACAATAAATTCGGGGCTTTCTTTTCTTCACCTTTCCGGGCTGTACATCCGGTAAAACCCGGAAGCATCGCCCCCAGGCCCAAGCCCAGCAATAAATATTTATTCAGTCGTTTCATACGTTTAAATTTATTTTCCTTGGTGTGTGTGAAATGAATAACTAAACCCGCATGGTTGTTTCATACTAGTGCTTCAAATTCTAAATTCAAGTAATTATTTTACTTTGCTTCCAATCAAATAA
>JAEINY010000376.1 GCA_016342595.1 Marinilabiliaceae bacterium | reverse complement strand
TCCGATGTGTTTATTGCGAGCTGCCAAAAGGTCAATGGCTGAATTTTTTTTATTTAAATAGAGTGCCACAAATACTATCGTGAGACCTAAACAAATGGAAAAGATCAACAAGATGCTCAGATAGACAATCGGTTCTGAGTAAAATATAGTAAACCGAATTTCAAATAACTGGTTAATCACGGGTCTAAGTACTTCGATGAGTATAAAGGAAAGCGTGATTGACAGAAGGCAAAAAATAAATACCTCTGTTAATACCTGTCCTATGATTTGGGTCTTGGATGCGCCGATTACTTTTTTAAGACCCAATTCCTTGGATCGTTTTATCAATTGGGCAATCGTGAGATTAATGAAGTTGAGTAATGATACTAGCAGGATGACGATAGAGATGGTGGCAAATAACCGGATGTTAATTTTTCCGTTGTTTTCTTTGAACTCAAAGCGGTCACTTGAATTCAGGTGAATGTCAAGCAGAGGCGTTAAGTGAAACTGATACTCATTGGGACCCCGGGAACCTTTGAGTGTACTGGTATTGTAATAGTTTTTTAACTTATTGGCCACGATGGACGGATTTGTCCCCGCTTTGAGCTTCAGGTAGTTGTAGGCCCAATGAATCTTGCGACTGGGTAAGGAGGTATATCGCTGGCTTAATGCTCCTTTTTGCGATAAAAGGATGTGGTAATTAAAATGTGTTTTGGCAGGCGTATTATTAATGATCCCTCGAATTTCATAAGATCCCAGGTCGCGCATGTATTGTAATTCTTTTATCTCAATGGATTGACCAATCGGATTCGCATCTTTAAAATATTTACGGGCGAAATCTTCCGATATAAAAGCTGTATTGGGTTTGGTAATTTCCGATAATTCACCGGTGATAGTACTTACCGAAAATAGGTTTATAAATGCCGAATCGACTGACAGAATATCTTCCTGCTGGAAAGAATACTCACCAATTTGTATGGTTCCGATGGGTGCATGTGAAAATTGGGTGTATTGTTCTATTTCAGGAATACCAGGGGCTGCCGCCTGGATAATACCTAAGCTTCGTGCCCAGCGGGTGATTTCTTGTCCGGATGGGGTAGATGTAGCCCGGTAGATTCGCTGATGGTCGTTAAAGTGTTTGTCATAACTTTTTTCGTTGGCCACATGCAGGAATAAAATCAGGAAAGAACTGATCCCTATTGTTAAGCCAATCAGGTTTATGGCTGTCAGCGCTTTGCGCTTTAGTAAACTGCGAATGATTAGTCTGATAGTATATCTGGTCATATGGGAATGGTTTGAGTGGGTTTTGAACTATATTATTTTCATCTTCACTGCCTCTAGATGGTTTTATTAGTCACCACATACTCACCAAAATTGCTTGGTGAGTATGTGGAATCATTATTCATATTTCAGGCATTTCACCGGATTTTGATTAGCCGCTACATAGGTTTGGTAACTCACCGTTAATAGAGTGACTAGTAGGGCTGTTAAGCCGGTTGTGACAAATACCCACCAACTAATTTCCGTACGTACCGCAAAATCGCTTAGCCATCTGTTCATGAGGTACCAGGCCGCCGGGCAAGCCAGCAAGAAAGCCAGGGCGATCCACTTCACGAAGGAGAGGTTTAACAGTGTGATAATTTCTCCTAAAGTGGCCCCATTTACTTTACGAAGACCAATCTCTTTGGTGCGGCGTTTGATTGCATAGCGTGCCATACCATATAAGCCCGCAATAGTGATTAAAAAGGCGATTATCATCAACCAGTTGGCAACTTGACCGGCGATCTCTTCTTCGTGGTAAAGTTTCGCATAATCATCATCCAGGAAGTTGTATTCGAAGGGCCGTTCCGGCACTTCCCGTCTCCAGATAGTACTCAATGTTTCAATGGCTTTTTGAGGGTGATCACTGGTTTTGATCATGATGACACTGCTTCTGCTGGCAGGTAAAGTGATGTACACCTGCGGATCTACATCATGATGTAAGGATTTGGTATAGGCATCTTTGATGACTCCCTTCACTACGAAGGTACCACTTAAGAGTATTTTTATGCGCTTGTTAATCGGGTTTTTGCTTCCCAATGTTTCAGCAGCTTTTTCATTAATCATGCAATAATTGATGGAATCGCTAACGCCAAACGGATTTTCACCTTTGACTATGGGCATATTCAACATGTTAAAATAGTTGGCTTTTACTGCGCAAATCTCCATCAAACATTCAGCATTGGGGGTTTCAGATAAGCAAACCGATGTACCCCTGTTCCATTCCAGAGGAGTAGAGCTTTTACATGTGACGTCAATAATTTCAGGACAGGCCTGGAGCTCCTGTGCAATGCGCGTGTAGTTTTTGCGCATATGGGAATTCATCTCCAGGTGAATGATGTTTTCTTTGCTAAAACCCAGATCCATATTTTGAATGTGAGAGACTTGTTTCTTTATGGTGATCACACTAATCAGTAAGACGATGGAAGCCGCAAATTGAAGGATGAGTAATGATTTTTGTAAAAAGGATACTTTATTCCCTGTAAATTGGTCTTTTAACGTTTTTACCGGATTGAAATGGGTCATGTAAAAGGCTGGGAACGCACCTGCGAGTAAGGTGGTGGTGGGGATCAGGATGGCTAAGAACAAATAGAGTTGTGGTGATGTAAAATCGACGATCAAATCGTATCCTACAATACGACTAAACATTGGCAGGGCCAATTCAACCAATAATAAACTCAAAGCGGTAGAGATACAAACGTAATAGAAGGTTTCGGTAAAGAACTCCAGGATGAGATTACTTTTTTGTGCACCATTGGTTTTTTTTACACCGATGGATTTAGCACGTAGAAAGGAGTTGGAGATGAAAAGGTTGGTGAAGTTGATGCTGCCAATGATCAGTACAATGAGTGCCATAAGACCAAAAGCAATCACCAGGTTTTTGTTTCGGGTAATAGCATAATCGAATCTATACTTATCGCCCAGGTGGATATCTAATAATGGCTGCAGACGAAATTTGATATCCATTTTTTTGAAGGGTTCAAATCTTTCATGAGCAAGTTTTGTTATTTTCTCTTCCAGGTTAGCAATGTTTGTTTGGTCATTAACCAGCAAGTAAGTGATGAAATTGTCGTTTTGTCCCCAAGTTCTATTGGCAATCCTGGGTAAGCCATCCAGGCGTACCATGGCTTCTACATTGAGGTGTGAGTTGATGGGGACATTGTACATCACGGCTGCTACTTCCCGTTCACCTTTAAAGGAGATAATTTTCCCAATGGGATTTTCACCTGGGTAGTATCTGTTCGCCCATGTTTCATTGATGATAATACTGTTACGATTGCTAGTGAATTGGTCAATGCTACCCAATTTGATTTCATAATTGAGAATCTTATTGAAACTGCTGTCTACGGCATAAATATTTTGTGCTGTTTCTTTGATGGATCCCACTTCCAGAGCATCTTCTAAGGGCACAAAACGTGTCATTTCGATTACCTCCGGCATTATTTCTTTGGCTTCGGGACCCATTGGGCCATTAACCGATCCGAGAGCGATGGATTCATTGTTGATAAAGCCTTTAAGTGTCACTCGATAGGTGTTTTCAGGCTGATGGTGAAAGGTGTCGAAACTGAATTCATTTAAGCACCATAAGCCAGTAAGTATGGCTACTGTTATACCCAGTGAAAGACTTCCGATACTTAGGAATCCCGTCATTTTTTGTTTTAGAAATTGGCGATAGAAGAGTTTGAAGTTTTTCATCTGTATAATTGTTATAATCAAATGGAACGACCAAATAAACAGCATTAAAATCCGGTCTGCATTTCCCGATAATGTGAATCTTAATGACGATTATTTGGTCGTTTCAGGTGATGGGCAAAATGGTTCGGCAATGTGTTCTTAAAAAAAAGTTTTGTATTACACTGTTTCAGTCATTAGTGTTGAGTGATTCACTTTCTCCGTCACCACATGCCCGTCAAACAGGTTAATGGTACGATGTGCATATTCAGCATGCTCCGCCGAGTGTGTGACCATTACAATGGTAGTACCTTCTTCATTCAATTGGCGCAACAGGTTCATCACTTCAGCACCGTTTTTAGAATCCAGGTTACCCGTAGGCTCATCGGCCAGTATGAGTTTAGGACTGGCCACAACGGCGCGGGCAATGGCTACACGTTGCTGCTGACCACCGGATAATTGCTGAGGAAAATGTTTACTGCGATGCCCGATCTGCATGCGTTCCAATACTTTTTGAACCCGTTCTTTACGCTCTTTGGCCGACATCTTCAGGTAGACCAATGGCATCTCCACATTCTCAAATACACTGAGCTCATCGATGAGGTTAAAGCTCTGGAACACGAAACCAATATTTCCTTTTCGCAGGTTGGTGCGTTGGCGCTCTTTGAAGGAGGCGATTTCCTGATTGTCAAAATAGAACTCACCGTTTGATGGATTATCCAGTAAGCCAATTATATTTAAGAGTGTTGATTTACCACACCCCGAAGGGCCCATGATGGCTACAAATTCGCCTTCTTTCACATGGATATTTACACTGTTTAAGGCGGTAGTTTCAACTTCTTCGGTTTGGAAAATTTTGTTTAGATTCTCTGTGCGTATCATTATTATAATGTTTAATGATGAAAGATTAAT
>JAEINY010000008.1 GCA_016342595.1 Marinilabiliaceae bacterium | reverse complement strand
TGAATAGCGGCAACCGCAGCCATCTGTGCAATTGAACAAGCCCCCGAAGTATACTGTCCCTGCAACTTTGTGGTTGCTTTCGCAATCCATTCCGGTGCGGCAATGTACCCCAAACGCCAACCTGTCATGGCATACCCTTTTGAAACGCCATTGACTAATACCACTCTATCTTTAATAGCTGAAAACTGAGCCACACTCACATGCGATCCATCATAAATGATTGTTTCGTATATCTCATCGGAGATAATAATAATATCAGGATAACGCTTTAATACTTCTACCAGCGAAGCAAATTCCTCATAAGTATATACACTTCCGGAAGGATTGGATGGAGAATTCAACAATACCACTTTTGTTTCAGGTGTAATTGCAGCTTCCAACTGATTGGCAGATATTTTAAAATCTTGCTCTACTCCCGTTTCAATGAAAACAGATGTACCTTCAGCTAATTTCACCAATTCCGCATAACTCACCCAATAGGGCGATGGTATGATAACCTCATCGCCTTTATTTACGACACATTGTAAAACATTAGCCAAACTATGCTTGGCGCCATTGGAAATAACAATTTGATTTTCTGAATACTCAAGATTATTATCTCGTTGTAGTTTATGAACAACAGCCTGGCGCAGCTGTGGAAAGCCAGGAACCGGAGGATAGTTCGTAATATTATTATGAATAGCTTCTATAGCCGCCTCTTTAATGTGATCGGGTGTATTAAAATCAGGCTCTCCCAATGTCAGATTAATTACATCAACTCCTTGACTAGCGAGCTCTCTACTCTTTTGATTCATCACCAGAGTCTGCGATTCAGCTAAAGCATTAATCCGATCGGATAAGTATTTATTGGTCATAAATAATGATGTTTTTGAGGTTACATTTTCATTAAGACAAATATCCACCACAAAACCCCATAAGGATTATTTGGTATGGATTTGCCACAAGCGAAATGAAAACATTTTATATCTTGCAATGCTAAAGACGCAAAATTAATGAAAAATTATAAGCAAACAATTATACAGATTTATTATATCGTAATTTTAAAGCAATCCTTTGTGTGAACCTGTAATTTTTCACCCGGATACGGTAACATATTTAACAATTTTAGCCATCTGACAAACTCAATTATAAATTACGAATTGATTTAAAATTATTCAGAACAATAAAATAGGAAAACATCATGATCAACTGGAACGAACTTCCAATATATTTAATTCCCTTTCTTTCTATAGGTATTCCAATATTAGTTTTAATCCATTGGTTTCTTAAAAATGATATTAAAAAGAAACAACTTGAAATTATTCAGAAAACACGCTCTGAGGTCATCCCCATTCGTCTGCAAGCCTATGAGCGCCTTAGCTTACTTTTAGAGCGCATTAATCCGGAAGCACTTATTATTCGGGAACAAAAACAAGGCTTAACAAGCTTGCAGCTACATAGCCAACTATTAAAATCTATTCGCCACGAATTTGAGCACAATCTGGCCATGCAGGTCTATTTGCCACAAGAAACCTGGGATTTGGTAAGCCAGGCAAAAGATGAAGTCATAAAAATGATCAATACCTCATCTGGTCAAGTAGCTCCTAATTCTCCTTCCATGGAATTGGCGAGATATTTATTAGAAACAGCCGGAAATGAAACAACTTATCATATTAAAAAAGCCATGAAAGCTTTAAAAACAGATGTTCAACTATTCTTCTACGATGACTAAAAGCTCGCATTCTATTCTGAGCCTGACAAAAAACGTTGTTAGGCAGACGCTAAATGCATGTAGAAACGACAGGTGATTAAATCAGATAAATGTGAAAATTTCAATAATTACAGCCACATATAATTGCGCTTCAACCCTGAGGGATACAATAGAGAGTATTTCCAACCAAACAGCACGAGAACACATTGAATACATTATTATTGACGGAAGCTCTGATGACGGAACAGTGCAGATCATTAAAGATAATTCGAATCAAATTGATCACTGGATTAGCGAAGCAGACAACGGGATTTATGATGCATTAAATAAAGGACTCCAAATGGCTACTGGTGATTGGATCGGTTTCCTCCATGCGGATGATATCTTTGCCAGTGATCAAACCATTGAAAAAATCATTGAAACCGCGGAAGAAAAAGAAATTAATGCGATCTATGGAAATTTACAATATGTCCAGCAACACCCGCCACACAAGGTTATCCGACAATGGATCAGTCAACCTTTTCAGCCAAAGCTTTTAAAACGTGGATGGATGCCCCCGCATCCAACCGTATACATTACCCGAAACCACTATAAAACAATCGGTTTATTTAATGTCAACTATCAAATTTCGGCTGATTATGACCTGATGCTAAAACTCTTTTCTCACCCGCAAACGAAAAGTATGCACATTAATGAGGTTCTCATCAAAATGAAAATTGGAGGAGCCAGTAATCGATCTATTGGAAATATCATCCTGAAATCAAAAGAAGACTTTTTAGCCCTCAAACGCAATAAAGTTGGAGGTATCTATTCATTGGTCATTAAAAATCTAAGTAAAGTAAACCAGTTTTTTTATTCACAGGCTTGAGCAAACAAATAATATATAAAATATCAGATCTGCAAAATTTCTTCCTCAATCACTTGAGACCTGAAGAAAAATGGATAATATACAGGCTGTTTAATAATACTTGTTCACCAATTGACGAGTCAATAAACCTTCAGCAATTGGAGCAATTTGCCATTAGTAATGGCTTCGGCCCATTAACTTACTATACTTCCAGGAAGATTCTACCTGAATCCTTGAATTCAGCTTTCAAAACGGCTTATCTGCGAACCCTGGTCGAAAACACACAGATCGAGCAAGTTATTCGACTCATTCAATCCTTTTTTAAGGAAGCTGACATCCCGGTTCTATTTCTCAAAGGTAGTGTACTGGCATTTACCAGATATCCAGACTCCGCACTCCGTCCCATGAGTGATGTAGATGTTATCGTTCCGGCAGATAAAGCGCGTAAAGCCTTTCAATTACTACAACAAAACGGAGCTTCCGGTAACTGGCAATCTATGAATGAAACGGATCACCATTTACCTCCTTTAACATTTAACTCCACACTAATCGAAATCCACACACGCCTATTCCCCGTCCATGCCAAGTTTTCAGCGTTGAATAAGGTCGTCTGGACCGAAACAAAACAATGGAAAAAAGATCCTTTATCCCTTCCGGGACCTTCTATAATTCACCATGCCTTTTACATTGCAACACACATTTATTACAACTATAAAAGAGGGGGGATAAGATTGTGTTGGTTTTATGACCTACAGATGTTGAATAAAGATTTGACGACACTGCCTTCAGAGGCAATTAAGAAGAAAGCCATTGATCTAAAGTTAGAGGAGCCTCTAACTTTTACAGGAACATTATACTCATGCATCACAGGAACCCCACTTGCCAACTGGCCTCTTTTCGAAGAATTTCTTCCTTCAGCTAAAATCTTAAATCAGGTTATTAAGGGCTTTAGAGAAGGTCAACAACAAGATACCCGAGAGAGCTATCAGATAATTATTGAACAAATTACCAATGCCCCCACTCTAAAATTAAAATTACGCATTATCATAAAGCGACTTACTAAAAATTATCGATTAAAGGGATGGTCACTGATAAAACACTTTTTCACGACCCTATTTCGATTGCTTAATTACATTACCCATCAAGCAAAAAAATGATGTTGTTCAAGCGTTCAGTTCATGATTTGCTCTAATTCGAATTCCCGCCATAGTACTCAGAAGAATAGTAGCCATACCCTTTATCTTTGATAGAAATATCATTCAAGACCACCCCTAAAGATTGTACGCCTTCAGTCCTTAAATTTTGAATCGTATGCACCATATGGTCTTTTAATGTATAATGCGAACGAACAACAAACAAATGAGTATCTGCATATTGCATTAACAAGCGTGCATCTGCTACCAAACCAATGGGTGGTGAATCAACTACTACAACATCAAAGTTTGCACGTAAATATTTGAACAATTCGGCGGTACGATCACCTGTTATCAATTCACTTGGATTAGGAGGTATTGCACCAGCCGGTATAACATATAAATCATCATAACCTCCCGAGTAGATAATATCCTCTATTTGAACCTGCCCAACCAGGTAATTCGACAAACCTGCATTATGATTTAAATCATAGATATCCGAAAGTCGTGGTTTTCGCATATCAAATCCCAAAAGGACGGTCTTTTTTCCTGAAATACTAAAAACAGCGGCCAGATTTTGGGCACAAAACGTCTTACCTTCCCCGGTATTGGTACTGGTAAGAGTTATAACTTTATTATTACTTCCCCCTGCCATAAAACGCAACTTCGTACGAATAGACCGAAACGACTCACTAATCACTGTATGTGGATGAGAATGAATCACATCCCTTTCATTACTTTTGTTATGAACAACTAATCCCATCAATGGTACATCTGGAATTAAGTAATCCAAATCATCCCTTCCCCTCACTTTCCGATTCAAGAATTCCCTCAAGACAATCAACCCGGCAGGAATTAATAATGCTAATAACAAAGCTCTGCTATAATTACTCTTCTTGTTTGGCGAAACAATTGCTGAAATGGAGGCATTGTCTATTATTTCATTATCCGGTACATTACTAGCCTTTGCTATTTGAGTCTCGGAGTACTTTTGTAATAAAAAAGTATAAATGGCATCATTGAGTTTGTATGTTCGATCTATCTTAAGATAGTGTTTTTCCAGATCGGGTAGTTTATCCATATCCTGCAATAAGCCTTCCAATGCAGACTGCACTTCTTTCTTTTCTAACTCTATACTTTTCAAAACCTGATTAATAGCCCTACCCAGATTATCTGAAGTAACATCAATTTTGCGTTCCAGGGTTCCTACATAGGGATTCTTTGATTCAGCGTCTTTATCAACGATCTCCTGTTCCTCATTTAATGCAATTAACTGCATCACCAATTGATTAATTAAACCCGCACTTTCATCATCGACTGCAGGTAGCATGTATTGTTCAAGGTCTACAGCCGAGTTCATGTTTGACTTTAGAAACTTATAATATTCCTCCTGAATTTCTAACAATTTGAGGTCCTTTTCTCCTTCAAAATATTGGGATGCTAACTTTTCGGAAAAATCAGTTGGTCCCATAAAACGATTAGCTTTCCGATAAGCCAATAGTTGATTCTGGACTTTTTCTAAGGTATCAGAAACCGTTACCAATTGAGATTGAATAAAATCAAGCGAACGCGTTGCCATATCATTTTTACGGTCGAGATTATACTCGAGAATAACTTCACACAAGACATCCAAAAACGTTTTTATCTTCACGGCACTAGTACCTACTGCCGATATAAATAATATGGAGGATCCTTCACTGTATGAGTTTACACCAAGTTTTCCCCGAAATTCACCAGTAAGTTGACTATGCGACTTAAAAATAAAATAAAACTTTTCACCTGCGGAAGAACTATTTAACCGATCCGATTTAATACGAAAAGAATATCCATCACCTTGAATCAATTCATTGGGTTTTACTTCCTGAGATAAATTGATCCCCCTTAAGTACCCCACATTTTTTTGATCCACAAAATGGTGCAAAGCACCTCCTTCACTTATGCATTCTATTCGAAAAATCCCTGGTTGAACACATGTAATATAAAAAGGTACGTTAATTAATTGGGGATGTAATGAATCAAATTCAACATGAAAAGGTGAAGAACGATAGAGTTCCGTATCTTTAATCCGTCCGTGCTTAAAATAAGCCACGTCAAAATCTAATCGATCAATCGCCTTTTTTATCAGTTTTTTGGACCTAATAATAAACGTTTGATTTTCTATACTTTTCACCTCTGGTGACAAACCAAATCCTTCTATCAAATCAGAACGTTGCAACGAAGTCTGATCCGCACTTTTTAACAAAATTGTCGCAGAGGCCTTATACACAGGAATTGTGTATCGATGGTAGAAATAAACTGATCCAAAACACAGTGGAAATGAAATTAGAAAAAGATACCAATTCCTCTGAAGTAAGTGAATGATTCGATTCAGGTCAAATAATCCATCTGTACCCGTTTTTGCAGATGCATGTTCAATATTTCTAATGGATTTATGTTGATTCGATTCCGTCATAGAATAAGAGTTTCGCCGCCAAAGATAGACAATTTTACCTTTCTATTGACTTTATTTCATTTCTGAAGGCGATACGAAACAACAACATAAAAGAACCATAGATTAATTAATCCTGACAAGGGCTACGGTATAGAAATCGACCCCGGATATTTTCGATGAAAAAGTTTTCCCCATTATACGCCATTTGCCCTTTAACAAAAACAAACTCTGCTCTGCCCTTCAATTTAAGGCTTTCTTCTGAAGTGCTTATCATTTGCGGGAAATTACAATACAAATTACGTTCAAAGTCCGGATCCCATATCACCAAATCAGCATCGGCTCCTGGTCGTATCACTCCTTTCTGTGGATAAAGCCCCATTAATCGAGCCGGTCGGGTCGAAATGATACCTACAAAGTCAGCAAATGACAATTTACCGGTAATAACACCCGAAGTATACACCATCGACAAGAAATTCTTTAATAAAAAGAATTCATCCGGCCGGTTATGTACCTGACTATCTTTCAACACACCTTCCCCGGCAAAATTAAACGAAGGACGAGAAATGATAAACTGCTCCTTTTTAAGAATTTCCCAAAAATTATCGGCAGAAATCAAATTCAACTTGCCGATAAGTGGAAAACCGGAAAAAACGGTATGCTCATCCACTTCAAACCGGGATGAATCACCTAAATGACAAGGCAACATTAACTCGGCAAAAATTCGTTGATGGTTAGAAAATTGTTGAATTAATTCCAACTCCTCAGCGAAACAAATATTTAGAAATAGGGTTTTACAATCAGCTTTGGCAATAATATTCAGAATGTTCCTCAGTTGGTGCAAATGTTGAACAATAGCTTCTTCAAACATATGATTCATACCCATGTAACCACTACCGGGGGCAACTGGGCGTTGCATTTCAACAACTAATAACAAATCAAATTTCTTGATCATATCCAGCATTTGATTAAAACTATCTTTCTCAAATTCCTGCTGGAAAGGCCATTTTATAAAAAATGAAGTGATCCCTTCATGAGAATAGCAATAATCAATTTCTCTGGCATCAAATTCCTTCCATCCATGAAATGATAAATGATAACCAAAATCCGGTATTAAATTGAGTTTTTCATTTTTACGATGAGTAAGCTCATCTTGTGCAAAGGTAGAGTAAGAAGGCTCCAGGGTCTCTAACATAGCAGTAGTTCCACTCATAACTTCAGCCTGATTAAGCTTGCGTTGTTTATCAATCGCCTGCTCACCAATAGCCGTAAAAGCAACATTCGTATCAACAGCCCCGGAAAAAACATATTTACCGCCCGCATCAATAATAGGCGTCTCAGGTTCAGGTCGTGAAAGATCTTTCTCAACGGCAATAATCCTATTATTACCAATTAAAATATCACTTTTCTCAATGCATTGTTCGCCTACAACCAACCCATTTTTGAGGAGTACATAATCCATCTATCCCTATTTTGTTTTCAATTTAGTTAAAAGCCTAATGGATTGCAAGAAAGGACTTCAAGAAACCTTTTATTATCGCACTCTTAATGATTTTATTAGCTTTGCCCAAATTTTTCGCAAATGATGTGGTTTTTCTATGCGCTGGTATCAGCACTGTTTTTAGGTTTCTACGACATATTTAAAAAGTACTCAGTAAACAACAATGCTGTACTACCTGTTTTGCTATTTAGCACTTTAACATCCGCACTATTTTTTATCCCAATCCTAATATTGTCTCGTTTTGACATTATTACACAGGGACATTTGGTTCATATTCCTTCTATAAATACCTACTCGCATTTATTAATAAGCGGCAAAGCGATTATTGTCCTTACTTCCTGGATCTTCTCCTTTTTTGCTTTAAAACATCTCCCCATTACCATTGTAGCTCCCATCCGTGCTACCGGTCCATTGTGGACCTTAGTCGGTGCCATCATCCTATTCAATGAACAGCTATCCTCTTTACAATGGCTGGGAATTATCGTAACTCTTCTATTTTTCTTCCTGTTCTCAACTACCGGGAAGTTAGAAGGTCTTTCATTCAAAACCAATAAATGGTTATGGTTTGCCATATTAGGGACCTTAGCAGGCACTGCCAGTGGATTATTTGATAAATACCTCATCCGCAACATTGATCGAATGGCCGTACAAAGTTGGTTTTCTATTTACCAAGCCATCATTATGATTCCTGTAGTAGGTATTTTATGGTGGCCCAAACGCAAGAAACTAACTCCTTTTACATTTCGATGGAGCATCCCTTTAGTGGGATTATTCCTGGTCATTGCAGACTTTGCTTACTTCTATGCGTTAAACAATCCGGATTCATTAATCTCAATTATCTCCGCATTAAGAAGAGGAAGTGTTTTGATTGCCTTTGGTTTGGGAGCGTTTCTTTTCCGTGAAAACAACATCAAACATAAAGCCATTTATCTGGCTGGTATTTTATTCGGGATTGCTTTATTAGTAGCAGGCTCCTATTGATATTTCGATTAAGTCTTTAATATTTCTATCTATTTCAGATGAATTTTACCCCAAAAACAAAATAATCACGCCAACCACAGCTACCAGAGAACCAACAACCTCTTTAACTGTCACTTTTTCTTTAAACAGAAGAATGGCCGGTGGGATGATTAATACCGGTACTATAGCCATAATGGTTGAAGCTACAGCTGTAGTCGTATATTTAATCGCCAATAGCGAAAAGCTAACTCCCAGAAAGGGCCCGAAAACAGCACCAATGGAGATACGTGCCATGGCAGCACCATGAGTAACTGCCTTGATGACTTTGGGCCAGTGTCCGGTGAAGATGAATAAAACGCTAAATCCCATAACTCCTGCCAGGACGCGTATCATGGTGGCAGAAAATGGATCATAATCACCCATACCCAATTTACTCAACACCAAACCTAAGCCTTGACCAGCGGCACCACCAAAAGCCAACAATATCCCTTTTACAGGATATTTTACGCTAACAGGGCTGCCGTTTATCGGTCGGCCCAAGATTACCAAAGCAATGCCGGCAATGGTGACAATCATCCCGATCGTATGAAACAGAGTTAATTGTTCACCCAGAATAATCCATCCAAATAAAGCTGCCAGCGGAGGTGCCAACGACATCACTAACATGGATATGCGGGCCCCCACCACCACAAACGCTTGAAACAACAATAAATCTCCAATCACAAATCCAATCAATCCACTTATTGATAACCAAAACCACTGATACGTATCCGCTCCTTCTGGAAAAAAATACCCAAAACGCAACCAGGACAAACCACCTAATAAAAAAATCGCCATGATTAAACGAATCAGATTGACAGACATGGATCCCACCTTCTTACCTGCTGATTCAAATGCCAAAGAAGTAAAAGTCCAACAGACAGCGGTAATAAGAGCTGCCAGTTCACCTATGTGATTCTGAAACAAGACTGTCATACTATCGATTGAGTTGATTGAACAAATAGAAATCAAAGGTGTTAAAGAAACAAATTTTACATGAATATCTATTCCCATGCAGGAAAAGATTATTTTTGTCGACTAACCTATAATTACTCACTTTCTAAACCGATTTTATTATGCAGCGCAAGATTACTATCATTGCTGTTATTTTACTGATAATACTAGCCGGAGCCGCCTCGTTCGTATACCTGGGGGGCTTAAAAAAGGATCCCAAAAAGATGACGCCTCCGCAAGTCAAACGTTTCGTGAAAGCCGTTCCTGTGAATTATCAAAACCTGCCCGGACTCATTGAATCCAGCGGTCGAATCAAAGCTTTCAACGAAGTCATCATCAGCTCCGAAGTCGGTGGTCGGCTATCAAAAGGCGATCACCTCTTTAAGGAAGGCCAATCCTACCGGAGAGGCGAAATATTGGTTCGGGTAGCGAATGATGAATTTACCTATCAATTAAAAGCGAAGAAAAGTAAGTTTCTGCAAGCTGTTGCGAATATACTTCCTGATTTAAAAATTGATTTTCCAGAAACTTACCCGCGATGGATGGCTTTCTTTGAATCCATAAACATTCAAAATAACTTACCGGAACTTCCGGTTACTGAATCATCCAAAGAAAAAATCTACATGGCGTCCCGCAATATCCTAAATGATTACTATGCCATTAAAAGCGATGAAGCACGTCTAATAAAACACTCCATTATTGCACCGTTTGATGGCACCTTAAAAGATGTTTCGGTTGAAGTTGAAGGCGTATTGAATCCCGGAACACGCCTGGGAACCTACACACGCAATGATTTGTACGAATTGGAATTACCTGTCGAAGCCAGAAATGTTCATTTATTAGCTACCGGCATGCCTGCACTTGTTTCTGATGATTCAGGCACCAATCAGTGGAAAGGTACCATCTCCAGAGTAGGTCGCATCATTGATCCGGCCACACAATCGGTAAAAGTGTATGTATCCATTACAGCACACGCTAACAGCCATCTCTATGATGGCCAATTCTTAACCGGAACCATAACCGGTCGTTCAATGCAAGACGTGATGGAAATGCCACGCAATGCTGTTTACAATAGTAATGAAGTATACGTATTTAAAGACAATAAACTCCATAAACGCGTTATACAGATCGTGAAAGTCAATAAAGAAACGCTGTACTTCAAGGGATTAAATGAAGGCGAAGAACTGGTTATTGAACCCGTGATCAACATTACCAATAATTCCAATTTTGAAATTATCCGCTAAAATCACTATTACATGCGCAAATTAGTAGAAACCTTTGTCAAATATCCCTTCTACGCCAATTTAATGGTGGTTGTATTGTTGGTAGCAGGAGCTGTCGGGTTTATGTCCTTGAAGAAATCGTTTTTCCCGGAGAGTAAATCGCGGATGATTTTTGTATCCGTAGCCTACCCTGGTGCTTCCCCAAAAGAGATGGAAGAAGGAATCACGGTACGTATCGAAGAGGCCATTCGAAGTATTGTTGGTATTAAAGAGATCAACTCCACCTCCTCTGAGAATTTTTGCCGGGTGAACATTGAAACAACCGGGAAATATGACATTGATGAAACTCTCCAGGAGATTAAAAATGCGGTAGATGGTATTACCAGTCTACCCATTGATGCAGAACGCCCCATTGTCTTTAAACGGCGTTCAACCACACCAGCCATCCGATTGGGTCTTTCCGGCAGTGCCGACCTGATGACCTTAAAACAATTAGCTTATCGTGTGGAGGATGATTTCCTGGCTTCCGGCATGATCAGTCAAATCAATATCAGTGGATTCCCAAGTACTGAAATATCCATAGAAGTATCCGAGGATAACCTGCTGCGATATGGCTTGAAATTATCGGATATCAGCCGGGCCATTTCACAAACCAACCGTGACATCTCCGGTGGACAGATTAAAAGTGACGAACAGATGATCATTGTCCGGGCACGCAACCGGACGGTCGATCCCAATGAAATCGGAAACATTATAGTACGTGCAAAAAACACCGGTAGTCTGATACGTATCCGGGATCTGGGAACCGTCAAAAAACAATTCGCCGATGTACCCAGCATGGCTTTACTAAACGGTCATGATGCCATTAGTATTTCCGTTGATAAGTTAGTGACAGAAGATCTGGAGAAAATATCCGGTTTTGTGCAAGCCTATGCCGAGCAGTTCAATGAATCACATAGCAATGCCCGGATCGATGTCACATTTGACTTCCTGGGCATGCTCTACTCCCGTTTGAACCTCTTGTATAAAAACGGAATGATGGGATTGGCTCTGGTAATTATCATCCTGGCCCTTTTCTTAAGTTTCCGTTTATCATTATGGGTAGCCTGGGGTATCCCCGCTTCCTTCCTGGCCATGTTTGTCCTGGCCAATTTCTATGGCATCACCATTAATATGATTTCATTATTCGGAATGATCCTGGTGGTTGGTATTTTGGTGGATGATGGTATTGTGATTGCCGAAAACATCTTTTCCCATTTCGAAAAAGGAAAAACACCGATGAAAGCAGCGGTGGATGGAACCATGGAAGTGTTACCCGCCGTTATGACTTCAGTGATCACCACCATACTGGCTTTCTCGCCTCTGCTATTCATTGAAGGACGCATGGAATTCCTTTTTGAAATGGCCTTTGTGGTAACCGCAAGTCTGTTCTTTAGCTTATTTGAAGCCTTTTTTGTACTGCCCGCTCATGTAGGCACGCCACATGTATTAAAACGGAATCATACCCATGACAACTTTGGGAATCGCGTACGCAACCGGTTGGAGAATATGGTATTCTTTCTAAGGGAAAAACTCTATGGACGCATTTTAGCCTTTATCATGAAATGGCGGTACGTCGCCATTGTAATGCCGGTCTTCTTTATCCTGGTTACGGCTGGTTTATTTAAAGGCGGCTTAATTGCTTCTACCTTCTTTCCCAATATTCCTCCTGATAGCTTTAACGTCAACGTGGCCTTTACACCAGGCGAAGGTGAAAAACAAACCTTCGAGACCTTGCAAGGTTTTGAGAAGTCCATCTGGGAAGTGAATGAAGAATTGATGCAGACTTACAACGACACCAATGACTTTATTGCTTACACCTATTTAATTGTCGGCTCTGCATTCGATGGGCAGGAGTCAGGGAGTCATGCCGGTCACATTGCCGTGAACCTGCGAAATATGGAAGGCAGCCCCATTTCTTCATTCGAGATTAATTCGATGGTACGGAAAAAGATTGGCAAAGTACCCGGAGCAGATAAACTGTCGGTAGCCGGACGAAACCGTTGGGGATCCCCCATCGCCATCAGTTTATTGAGTCGAAACCTGAAGGAGCTGGAACCGGCACGCGATCTGTTGATCGAAGAGATGTCAAACATGAGCGAATTAACGGAGATTGTAGATAACAATGCGGTGGGCGCACAAGAAGTACGATTGAAACTGAAACCGGAAGCTTACTTCCTGGGATTGGATTACTTCACCATCCTCAGCCAGGTACGTAATGGTTTTTTCGGGACACAAGCGCAACGTCTGCAGCTTGGGAAAGATGAGATGCGGGTATGGGTACGGTACCCGTCCTCCGATCGTCGACAAATTGGCCAATTGGAACAAATGAAAATCAAAACAGCCAATGGCGAATATCCACTCCACGAAATAGCCGATTACGAATTGGTTCGAGGACCAGTAGCCATTCATCGCTTCAATGGTCAACGAGAGATAAAAATTGAAGCCGATCTGGTCGATCCTTATGCCCCGGTTCCTCCACTCTTGCAATACATCGAAGCCACTATTATTCCCAAGATTAAAACGCACTACCCGGATATCCGTTACGTGTTCCAGGGGCAACAAAAATCAGCCAAGGAGTCACAGGATTCCATGATGAAATACTTTATTCCCGCTTTCCTGCTGATTATGTTAGTAATCATGATCCATTTCAAATCGGCCGGACAAGGATTAATCATATTAATGATGATTCCCTTAGGATACATGGGTGCCGCCTGGGGACACTGGATTCATGGCCTGCCCGTTTCCATGTTAAGCGTTTGGGGAATGGTGGCGCTCTCCGGAGTGATCGTGAACGATGCAGTGGTCTTCCTGCAAAAGTATAATAGCTTATTGTCGGAAGGTATAAAAGTGGAAAAAGCAGCCTATCAAGCCGGTATCGCACGTTTTCGTCCCATCGTGCTCACCACCTTAACCACAACCATTGGTTTATTCCCCATCATACTGGAGCAGAGCCGTCAGGCACAATACCTGATCCCGATGGCAGTGGCATTAGCCTACGGCGTGTTCTTCGGAACCGGGTTTATTCTCACCATCTTCCCGACAACTATCCTTTTCTTAAACGATATCCGTGTGGGAGTGCGTTGGTTATGGACCGGGCAGAAACCAACCCGCGAAGAAGTGGAAAAAGTAATCATCAACCAGAAACGTGTAATCGAATAAGCAATGAGAATCAACTATTTCAAGACATCTATCCTATTTCTGTTATTGCTAATTGTTATTACGGGGGAAACTGAAGCGCAAGAATCGTTATCACTGCAAGATGCCATCGCCCTGGGATTAGAAAACAACTATAAAATTCAGATTGAAAGTAACGATGTGGAGATTGCCCATCGCCAAAATACATGGGGCAATGCCGGTGCTTATCCATCATTGACTTTGAATGTAAATGCCAATTCAGATTTTATGGATCTGACTGAAAACAGTGATCGATCAGGAAGATTAACACCTTCCGTACAGCTCAACTGGGTATTATTTGATGGTTTTGCCATTCGCATTCGGAAAGATAAGCTGGATTATCTGAGTCAACTCTCCGAAGGAAATGCCGCTGTGATCATTGAAAACACCATACAGGCGATTATTTTAGCATATTACGATGTGCAATTGCAACAGGAGCGTTTAGCCTTATTCCGGGAGGTGATGAAACTCTCGGAAGATCGGTATAACTACATCCAAAACCGGGTGGACATGGGTGCCGGCAGCACTTATGAATCACTGCAAGCAAAAACCGCCTGGCTAACGGACAAATCACTCTACCTGAACCAGGAAATGGTGGTTCGTTCGGCACATCGCTTATTGGGATACCTGCTGGCCCTACCCAATCAAAACAATTTCACATTATCAGACTCCCTGGAACCGGTTATCAATGAGTATGAACTGGCTGGCTTAGTAAGTAAGATGGAAGCAAGTAACCAGACATTGCAAAATCAATATCTGAACCTGCAACTGCTGGAACGTAACATTGCACTGGAACAAAGTGAACGCTATCCTTCGCTTTCTTTAAACTCCC
This sequence comes from Marinilabiliaceae bacterium, assembly GCA_016342595.1. Taxonomy (GTDB): domain Bacteria; phylum Bacteroidota; class Bacteroidia; order Bacteroidales; family Marinilabiliaceae; genus JAEINY01. The sequence goes on along the minus strand of JAEINY010000008.1, from coordinate 40,904 downwards.
GGGGTCAATATGATGCATATCCGGATTTCCTGAATAACCCGGCTTCATCCAGTAGTTCCCGATTGGGGCTTTATTCCGGCTTATCGCTGAGTTATAACATCAGCAGTGGAAACCGGGTGAACCGAAACATTGCTATTGCACGTATTCAGCAAGCAACCGGCGACATTCAACTGGCCGATATGAAACACCAACTGAACAGTCAGCTCATCAACTTGCATGATTTATTCGGAGTACGTAAAGAATTGGTATATGTAGCCGAAGAGAACCTGGCAGCCGCACAATTGAACCTCGACATATCTACTGAGAAGTATCGGAATGGCGTGATTAATTCCTTTAACTTTAGGGATGTGCAACGGACTTATTTACAAACGGCACTTTCGAAACTCAATGCGGTGTTTAATTTAATTGAGACCCATACCGACCTGGTGCGGATTACCGGCGGCATGATTGGAGAGTATGAGACCAATTAAATATTGGAAGGAAAAAGATTAAAGACTAAAGGAAAAAAGACAGAAGTAAATATTAATTCCGCATAAACAGAAAGGGAAGTTACCTGTAAAAAGGATAATTGCCACGAAGGCACGAATACACAAAGGAAATTGCTTTTAAACAAATAACCACCTCCCCACTCATCCTTCGCGGTACTCCTCCTTGAAAAAAGTAGGAGAAACTTCTCTCGGTCACGCTTTTCCCCTCCTGATTTTATTTAGGAGGGGTGCCGAAGGCGGGGTGGTTAATAAATAAAAAGTTAAATGCAATTTCCCTGATGAATACACAAAGGAACACCAAGACTTTGATTATAAAAGATCATTTCTTTGTGATTCCTTTGTGACTTAGTGTCTTTGTGGCCATTCACCCAATTTGAAACTTTCGACAACCTCGTTTTATTTTAGCACGTCACACAGTTCAATGCCATGTTTCGATCTTCCACCTGAAGGGTCACATACCGGAGTCCAAACCGATTAGCTAAGGCCATTTTTAATTGACTCACCAATTGATCACTTCCTGATTCAGACAATTCCAGATGAACAGTCAGTGCATTCTCTATGGTGCTTAATGCCCAAATATGCAGATCATGTACCCCATCAATACCTGGGTATTGCAAGAAAAAAGATTCCACCTCATTAACGTTCACATCCGCCGGTGCGGCATCCAATGAAAGATTCACCGATTCAATAAACAGTTTCCAGGTGCTCCAAACAATAACTCCGATAATCAGGAAGCTCATCATCGGATCAATCCATTGCCATCCAGTTCTTATTATAAAGAAACCTGACAACACAACACCCAAGGAAACGGCCGCATCAGCAGCCATGTGCAGAAAAGCGCCTTTGATATTTAAATCTCCCTTTCGTCCTTTCATAAATAGGAGTGCCGTCAAGGTATTAATAAGCACGCCGATGCCAGCTACGACCATCACTTGTTGACCAGGCACCGGCACGGGGTTTTGTAACTTCTCAATGGCTTCCCAGGCAATGATGAAGACAGCTGCAAACAATAAGAGCGCATTTAATAACGAGGTTAAGATGGTGGCTTTCTTAAATCCATAAGTGAATCGACCTTTGGGTGATTTCGCAGCCAGCCAGATGGCCAACCAGGCAAATATTAAGCTCAGCACATCGCTGGCATTATGTCCGGCATCAGCTAATAAGGCTGATGAATTAATGATGAAACCATAAAAAACTTCAACAACCACATAAGTAATGTTGAGGCCGATTCCGATGGCAAATAGTTTGCCATAATGTGATGTGTGATGATGTCCCATATTGAGTTCCTTTTTTATACATGCAAAGCTAAGTCAAACGGGATGCAACCGGGTTGCAAAGGGAAAGAGGATGATACAAGGGAAAAGTTATAAGTGAGAAGGTAAAAGTAGAAAGGAAAAAGGGAAAGGGGTAAAGTAAAAAGATAAAAGTAGAAGTGAAAATCCTGGACAACACAGACAGGAGTAGTACCCCAAGCTTCATTGTAACGATCCTTCAGTCTGAAAGCCGGCATCCAACAACCACAGGCTTCAGCCTGTGGAACTTAAACAATGCGGCAAAACAGGACTTTTGTTGAACTAGTGCTACAAATTGCAAGTTTAAGTATTTATTAATGGAGCAACCTACTGATATATGAAACATCTAATTACAATATATCAACTGCTTCGCAGTTTTTTTTAATGGAACCGCGAATTTAACGAATTACACGAATTCGTTTTCCGCCGGAAAACGTTAATTACCAGAAATTTTAATAATTCGTTTAATTAGCGTAATTCGCGGTTTAAAGAAAAAATTTATTTGATTGGAAGCAAAGTAAAATAATTACTTGAATTTAGAATTTGAAGCACTAGCTATTCAGCTGGTGACGAAGAAAGACTTGCTATAGTCTCCCGCTGAATATTAATAATCGCGCCGACAGTTGGCACAAACCCCCTTTACCACCATGTTCACACTTTCCAGTGAAAAGCGAGCGGGTAAATTAATCGATGGTACTGAAATGTCATTCAGGCAAAAGGTTTGCTCACACTTCACACAAAGAAAGTGCACATGCAAATCATCCGGTTCGCAATCACAAGTATCCCGACAAAGAGCATATTTAGTGGTCCCAGTTCCATCATCAATGCGATGGATCAATTTATTTTCCTCAAAAGTTTTGAGCGTTCGGTACAAGGTCACTTTATCTGCCCGTTCGAACAAGACTTCCAAATCCGGTAAACTGATTGCCGCTTGCTGTTCGCTCATCACCTGTAACACCAACTGACGCATGGCAGTGGGTTTGATATCCCGGGCCTGAAGGTGTTTATGTAGTTCTTCTTTATTCATATACTCTGTAACAAACCGGAAGGATACCGGGTTCTATAGGTGATCTGCTAAATAGTCAGCGAAAATAATACGATTGCATAAAACACCAATCATTTGATTTCCTCTTTTATTTCAAAATTAATCATTATCCACTAACCATTATTAATTCTATTGAATCGCATCCCAAACCGGTACGTTCAGAAACTTCGACAAAGCTTCAGCATCTTCGCGTAGCTTATTAAGTTTTCCATGATTCATCACGTTAACACGTTTAAGATTGTTAAGTACCAAATTCAACTCGTAACTATAAAAAGTACTCCCATCTGATTTCACCAAATGTTTAACTAATTGTATGGCATGAATCGTTCGCAACTCAATAAATCGTTCATCCTCTTTGAAGTCATAGGTTTGTCTTGGCCCCTTCTTCCCTACCCAATAATAACCGGATTGCTTATCGAAATTTTGTCTTTTGAAAAACTTCACATATAAAACAATCCCCATAATGGCAGAAGCGATAAAAACCAGGGTAAAAATCCCTGACTTATAATCATCCATGAACTGAAAGTCGGGATGTTTTGAATAGAGTAACCAGAAAACAAATGCTAAATCAGCCACTATATATAGCAAACCCAAGAGCTTGACTTCTATGGTTGGCACGATTTCTATTCTGTTGTAACCATAGGCTTTAACTTGTTGTGTCCGGAAGCTACTACCGCTATTCTTCAATGGTGTCCACTCAACCTTTTCAGCTACGGGATCACCGAATGAAAATATATTTACGGCTGGTTCATCTAAGAACAGATTTTCGATCTTTTCCATTAGCTTGTCAAACATGATGATGAAGATATATCTATGTAATAGTTAATGGTGATTTCGATTAGCACAGATAAAAATAGATACTTTGCTATAAAAAACAATAAAATTCCTTGCCACCGTATGAATCCTCTCACGGTATATGGTTTCTTCCTGAAAACATTCAATTTTCACACACCGTTATTTAAATGAATAAAAGATAATCCTTAACTACCTGTACAAGAACACTTGACTTTTACTGGTAATTGATTAAATTTAACTATTGCCATATTAGAATTGCCAAAACACTTTTTCATCCTTCGATAGCACCCATAAAAAGCCTCAATAGAAATTGTCGCTATGGACAACTATTTAAAAACGGAATTGTATCGCTTATTCAAAGAGGATGAGTCGATATTTACTTTTCTTCAAGATTCAACCTTGGATGGATTATGGTATTGGGATTTGGAAAATCCGGAAAATGAATGGATGAATGAACGTTTCTGGACCACCTTGGGGTATAATCCGGCCCAACAACCCCATAAAGCCAGTACATGGCAAAACATTATTAATCCGGATGATTTAAAAGTAGCAATCGATAATTTCAATAAACACCTTCAGGATCCCCATCATCCCTACGACCAAGTGGTTCGTTATACCCATAAAAACGGAAGCACCGTTTGGATTCAATGTCGTGGTATGGCCATCCGCAACGAAGCTGGGAAACCCATTCGTATGCTGGGCGCTCACGTAAATGTGACACGACAAAAAGACGCCGAGATATCCTTACGAGAGCAAGAAGAAAAATACCGTTTGATTGTTCAATCGACCTCCGATGTCATCTGGATCTACAACGTCTCACAACAAAGATTTTCCTTTATTAGCTCTTCCGTCTATAACCTGAGGGGTTACACGGCAGAAGAAGCCATGCAAATGAGTTTTGACCAGACCCTGACCCCTGATTCGGCTCAAAAAGTCCGACAACTCATCGCATCACACATACAGGAGTTTGAAATAACCAGAGATAGTAACAAGCATTACATGTATCAATTTCAACAACCTTGTAAGAATGGGGATGTGATATGGATTGAAGCATCGGCCACCTACCGGTATAATACAAAAGGTGAAATTGAAGCAGTGGGTATCTCCCGAAATATTGAGGAACGGAAACGAGTGGAACAAGCCTTAAAAGATAGTGAAGCTCAATATCGGACCCTCTTCGAAAAATCAAAAGAACCCATTGCCATCATGAAAAAGAATCGCTTCATTGATTGCAATCAGGCTTTGTTGGATGTTCTTAAAATTGGATCCAAAAGAAAGCTACTCAAGTTGAGCCCCTGGCACCTATCCCCCAAATACCAATCTGACGGTATCCCTTCCAGGCGAAAAGCGAAAGAGTTCATTAATTGTGCTCAAGAAAAAGGCTATTGTGAATTTGAATGGCTCCACACCGATGCGGAGAAACACCCGATTTGGTTTCTGATCTCACTGTCTAAAATGGTCATTAAAGAAGAGGAATTGCTATATGTGATTTACCGGAATATAACCCCGCTAAAAAACGCCGAATCATCATTAAAAGATCAGCAACAACATCTCAAAACCATCTTCAACTCGGCTCAGGTTGGGATCGCGCTTATTAAGCACAGAAAAACCATTTTTGCCAACCAATATATCTGTACACTTACGGGTTACCATTACGATGAGTTTATCGGCATTGATACATCTTTTATTTACCCCACCAAAGAAGAATATGAATTAGCAGGGAAAACATATAAAACTTTGAAGGGAACTAATTATGTATCCTTCGAGACCCGTTGTAAGATCAAAGATGGCAGCATTATTAATGTTATAGTGAATGCCGCCTTTTACAATGGTAAAAATGAAGAGGACGGGATAATAACCGTCATAACGGATATATCAAAACAAAAAGAAGCCGAACAAAAACTCTTACTAGCCAAAGAAAAAATTGAAGAGAGTGAAAAACGGTTTAAAAAATTGTTTTTTAGCAGTAATACAGCTGTTTTTTTATTGAATGAAGCAGGAATAATTACCGATTGTAATCAGGCAGCTATTGACTTATTTAAATATCAAACGAAAACCGACCTGCTTCATCGCAAACCATGGGTATTATCGCCCGAATACCAGCCCAGCGGCTATCGCTCTGATGACATAACTGTTATCGACGGAATCATTCAAAAAGCCCTGCAGCATGCGCACTCCATCCATTGGATGCATCAAGATGCTTCCGAGCAAAATTTCCCGACCGAGATCAGCTTTTCACCCATTCAAATGGAAGATGAGACCTTTATCTATATGTATATACGTGACACCTCTTTCGAAACAGCACTAAAAAAGTCAGCTGCCGAACTCAAAAAAGCGAACGAAGACAAAAACCGCTTCTTTTCGGTGTTGGCACATGATTTACGCGGCTCATTGGGTAACAATGTCTCCATTGTTGACCTTTTACAAGAAGGTGCCATCGATGAGGAACACCGAGATCAACTCATCCAATGCCTGATAAAGAATACCACAAAAGCTTATGAGCTCTTAACCAAACTGATCACATGGGGAAAAGCCACCATGAATAAAGAAGCTTTTGTGCCTGTGAATATAAAACTATTAACACTCTTAAATAGCATCTACGAATACAGCGAAACCATCCTGTCTCAGAAAGACATCCAACTTATTATTAATTGTCCTAAAGAGGTGTGCTTAATTGCAGATCAAAACATGATGGAAACCATTTTCAGAAATTTGATCAGTAATGCCATTAAATTTTCTCAAAAAGGAGGAACAATACACTGCCATTGCACCATAGAAAAAGAAGACCTCGAAGTTGGAGTCAGTGATAGCGGAACGGGAATGCCTTTGGAGAAGGCGGCGAATTTATTCACTCTGGATAACCTTGAATCGGTTAAAGGTACAGCGGGTGAGCAAGGTTCCGGTTTAGGCTTACAAATCGTAAAGGAATATGTAAAGATCCACGGCGGAACCATCTGGGCCGAAAGTGAATTGGGAAAAGGAACGACCATTAGTTTTAGACTGCCAATAAAAACCTGTAACTAAGTTAAACGCGATGGTTTTTCTGATTTAATCATGCCAAAGCAAGAGTACCCTCAAGTTCATAGCCACTATCAATACTAATGCGATTCAATTCATCTGTAAAAACGGACCAAACACTAATCTATATCTACTGGAGAGCTATTCAGGTCCATGATCCATTAACCTGAATGCTTCAAACACCTACAATATGAAACAATCCATTAATTTGTACGCTGGGAGCGCCTCCCTAATCCATAATCCATGACCATGAATGCAGAGGAGCCTTAAAATATTAACCAGAGAAGTAATAAAACCTGATGGAAAGCTATCAGAAGTGTTGTTCCATCATTCCTGTTGCTTCGGAAAGCTATCAGAGTGAATAAATTGGCTATACAATCCAGAAATAACCTTAACTAAAGGTCAATTGACACTCGCCGTCAGCCATTCTTCATAAAACATTATGCTAATAAAAGAGAAATAAAAAAGGGACCCATAGGCCCCTAAATCTTTACTTGATCACTTGTGTAATTCGAATCACCTGCCTGTAGGAATCTGAACGATCACCAAACAAACTCCTCAGATAGAGTTTTACCCGTCGCGTATTCTGAAGTAATCCATCTTCTCCCTTAAAAGTGACATCGCGCTGCATACGAGCCGAAGTCAGCATACTCTCTTTCTTTGCCAGCTCCTTGTTCGTTTCTTTCATCACCTGATGCAAAGATTGGAGGGAAGCAATCTCCATCAGTTCACGGTCAGGCGTATAACCATCCAGGCTACCAATCAAAACAATAAACTGATTAAAGTGATCCATCCGGGATTCAATGCTTTGCTGCGATAGTTTCACATTCCCGGTGATCGCTTTGGCCAATGATTTGACCTTTGGTGTTTGCCCATTAGCCAAACCCAAAGCCATGACCAGATTAACCACACTGCGAACGATATTATTAAGCGGTTTAACCGTTTCATTCCGCTTATTAAGAGCCACACGGTAAGCCGCATCGGATACGCTGACCACCTGATGCGCTTGTGAAGCACGCTCATGTACCTGCTTGAGATGATCTATCTTCAAATTATCCACCGGGGGATTATAAGTTGCCTGTAAATCCACCAAAAAATTGATGAGATCATCAAAAGCACTCAATCTGCTGGCTCTGCCAGTTTCGCTTCTATTAGACATAGCTGTAACTTTTAAATTAATAATTAGAATTACCAGATAAAGAAGTTGGACGCACATAAAATAAAGAAGCACACTTGAAAACAAATCTTTCCACACCCATTCGATTCCCTGAAAAGAATTTATGATCCAGTACTGGCAAAACCGGCCACCAGATCCATGAAGACACCTACCAGCCTTCATCAATAACTAAACACTTACAACAATTCCCTTTTGTATAAAAAAGTTACGTAAAAAATTTGATATGAGTCAAGTGATGTCGAAAAAAAAATCATGAATCTTGATAGAACCATCCTTGACAAAGATCTTAAGTGACTATCGGAAGCTCTCAATTATATTGTTAATCTATTTTACTATCTTGCAAAGCAAAAATTACGAATTAAACATTGGCTGGTATTTGTGGTCCTTTAAGAAAACTTTACCAGATGGGCAAAAAGTGTATGCCTATAGTACAAGAGATCAAAAACACGGGAAAGTCATCTTCTTCATAGGGATAGCAGCTATGCTCTTTTGGCTTTCTGTGCGTTTATTCTATGAACTTTAAAGCGCGATTATTATTCAGTACATTGGCTTAAGGGTAAAATCAGACAATTGGAACAAAAATAACCGTGCTCATATAAATAATAGGCTCTATCATAATTAAGGGTTGAACTCCTCCGGAGTTCTTGATTACAGTTTGTTGCAACCACGAAGTGGTTTAACGTTAATAACCCTGGGTGAAACCCAGGGGATACTAATACAATCTATCACAACCCTAAAAAGGGTTGAATGTTATATTTTGCAATATTACCAACCACTAATTGTGATAGAACTTAAAAAATAGAATATATCCATTCCATTGGGTAATAAGCATGTAAAAGAACGCAAAAAACCTCCAGTTCTGCAAAAGAGCAACAACGCTTATACATATTTGTTGTATGCTTAAAACAACACCATGAAGGGAGATTATTACAAAACGAAAGCATCGGTTGAGGAATACATTCAGCTGGCCAAGGATGTGAATGGTAAAAAACTAATCGAAAAACTGCGCAAGGTATTACCCGCCCGGTCAGGCTTATTGGAACTGGGCTCGGGGCCAGGCACTGATTGGCGACTTTTAAATGAGATATATCAAGTGACTGGGTCGGACAATTCATCTGAGTTCCTGAAGCACCTTAGGGCTAACAATCCCCATGGAGAATTCTTTGAATTGGATGCCATTACGCTGGAAACAGATCACACATTTGAGGGAATTTTTTCCAATAAAGTCATGATTCACTTACGGGATGAAGAACTACAAGCTTCGATAAAAAGGCAATCACAAATTCTCGGTCCGGATGGTATCATTTGCCATTCGTTCTGGAAAGGAGAAGGCACGGAAATTTTCAAAGGCCTATTCGTAAATTATCAAAATGAGAAGCGTCTAAAGAAATTGTTTGATAATAATTTTGAGATTCTATCAATAGAAAGCTATGCCGAATTTGAGGCGGATGATTCGTTATTGTTGATTGGGAAGAAAAAATAATTCGAATCTATATCAGTACCCTTTTCAATTTACCTTTAATGCGCCCCCATTCCGTAGCTGTGGTTCTGGCAGCCAGAAATTGCTGCATTTCGATACAAAGTTTAAATTGTTTAACCTGAAGCTGGTGAATACGCTCCAATTCAGTTTCCAACTCAGAGGAACTGATGGTATATCGCAACAGCTTTTTATTTTCCGGCAACAGATGTTGATAAAATTGTTTTCGATTGTTCAGATAGATGCCCTTCATGTTTTTCATAAAGGCGATGACTTCCTGCTTATTATCCGGTGAATCAATGCGACTACAACTTTTTACTAATCGATCAAATCGTTTGGCTAGCTTCTTCTCCTCTTTCTGCTGCAGCTTGAGCATTTTCTTGAAATCGCCATTTACGGCATCCACTATATTATTCCATTCACTTTCATGAATCAATTGTTTCATTTGTAAATGTTCACTCAGCTCATACTCTTTCTCGCCTCTATAGATATCCATCCTTTGACCCACAATCTCATTCAATTCTTCAGCAGTGCTTTGCTGTTGCAGGAGTTGTTTTTGAAAGGTCTTAATGAAAGCATTATGCGTTTTAAGTTCTTTCTTTTTTCGCTTTTTGGTCTGCTTGCGCTGATCTAGAATCTGATCCACACGTTCCTTATCCTGTACAAGCTTTTTGGTAAACTTTTCGAATTTAGGTATTAAAAATAAGTTACCGGAAGAACCAAAAATCAAATTGAAAAGAAGAATCCAAAGCATAAAAAAAAGGTTAAGATGGTAAGAAATATTTCATCTAAAGGTAATAACTTTAGACAAATGCCTTCAATAATGAAGAAACATACATTAAAAATCGTTAATTTGCTATTGACAAGGCAACTTGTGTGAGAAACGTTAGACAATATAATGGCACTTCAAAGCATACTGAATACATCAATTTTCAGAGCGATAAACAAACCAGAAATTCAAAAAGAGGTGCTACCGCGTAAACAACCATTGTGGATAAAGGGTTTAAAAAGAAGTAGTTTTTCGGTAAAGGAGTAATCGGGATCAAATATAGAATCAATGTCGATTAATAAAAAGCAGACTATATCCAGTTTGATTCGCAAACATGTTTTCTTCAGCACTTTGCTGGTGATCATTTTATTGGTCACCACCACGCTTTGGGTAGTCTTCATATCTTATAACAACATCATTCAAACAGAAAGTGATTTCTTCCATTCAGAACAAAAAGAACTGATTAAAAACGAAGTACAACGCACCCTTCGAATGATTGAAGAGCACAGGCAGGAATGGTACGATAATTATAAGAAGAATCTAATACTGGAAACCAGTCAGGCCTGGGAATTAGCGACCACCATATTGATTAAACAGTCGGCTCATCACACACCCGATGAAATTAGAGTCATGATTGAAGAAGCACTGGTTTCAATTGGCTTTTTCAAACAAGGTGGCATTATTACCTATCCCCAAAGCAATGGCTCCTGGACCACTTTTGATGGCACAACTCAAATTACGATCAATCAACAAAACATTGAACCTGTTGATTCGATTACCAGCCAGCAAATACAAACACTTTTCACCAAGGGAGAAGGCTTTTACACAGGCAACCATCCCTTTCGTCAGGATAGTGATGGTATGCCGGTTAAATCACTCTTCTATGTAAAACGTATCAATGCCCTGAAAATATTGATTAGTCTGGGCAATAATAATTCAACACTACAAAAAGAAGTGCAGAAAGAAATATTGAATACGATTAGTAAGATCCGATATGGCCGGGCCCATAAGCACTACATCTTCGTGAATCAAATGGATGGTAAAGCGCTACTCATCCACTCTGATCAATACAAACCAGGTGATTACATTAATGATATCATCGATCCGGATGGCATCAACATCTTTGATGCAGAAAAAAAGGCGGCTTTACAAGACAAGGGAGGGTACGTCACCTATAAATGGTTTCAACCTAACCGCAGTACATACTCTAAAAACATCACCTTTGTTCAACACTATAAGGACTGGGACTGGATGATTGGTGGCCATACCGACCGATCCTATGTGGAAAAAATTCTGAATACCCAACGCAGTGAGTTAAAAACGAAATTAATCTACATTTTATGGATGGCTTTCATTCTATTGATCATCGCTTTTGTAGCCCTTCAATTCTATATATACAATCTCAACCGGATTATTAAGTTACAGGTAAGGTCACTTCTGAGGAACATTGGCCAGGCGATTCATAACGACACCGAATTACCAGACAAACAATACCTCTTTGCTGAGTTTTGCCAAATGGCCCAATACATCAACAAGATCATTCAGGAAAAACAATACACCGAGAAACAATATAAAATCAGCCAAAACCATTTTCAAACTATCTATGAGCATGCCCCGGTCATGATCAGCGGCTTAGATGAAAACAACAAGTTAGTCTTATGGAATAAAGAATGTGAGCGTATTTTCGGTATTTCTCAAAAAGCCATCAGTAAACACCCCGATCCATTGTCGCTCTTTTACAATTCAGAAGAAGCTAAACAAGTAAAAGATTTAGTGAATAAAGCGGATGGAACCTTTCGCTTACAAGTGGTGAAAGGCTCTAACAACAAAACACGCTACCAATATTGGGCCTCCTTTAAAACCGATGAAAATTGGACAATTAACGTAGGATACGACATCACAGCCCTGAAACAATCTGAACTTAAATGGAATGAACAAAGCCGCTTTCTAAAATCACTTATTAAAAGCATCCCTAATCCGGTGTTTTTTAAAGATGCCGCAGGTATCTATCAATTCGGCAATAAGCGCTTTGCCAATCTAATTGGCCGGCAAGAAGAGGACATCCAGGGCTTAACTGTCTACGATGTGTCACCCCCTAAAATTGCAGAGAAGTATAAACAAATGGATGACGCGTTGTTAAAACAAGGAGGCGTGCAAGTATATGAGTCGTTTGTACAAGATGCTGAAAAGGGACAGCAATACTTCTTTTTTAATAAGGCCGTATATAAGAATCTGGAAGGTGAAGCTGCCGGTATTATTGGTGTGATGCTTAATATTACAGATCGCAAGAAAGCCGAAGTAGCGCAAGCTGAACGTCAACAAGCATTGGAGGAGATAAACCGCACCAAAAACCTCTTTTTTTCTATTGTGGCGCATGACTTGAAAACACCGTTACATACCATATTAGGTTTTACCTATCTCTTGATCAATGCCTACAATTCCTTTGAAGTAGAAGAAACCAAACGGCTAATAAAAACAATTAATTATTCGGCACAGAACTTAAATAACTTCCTGGATGGCCTCTTAACCTGGGTTCAAAGTCAATTAAAGGGAAGTCAACTGGAATTATCCACATTCAAAATCATTGACAAAGTCAAACATGAGCTTCACCTTCTTCAGGAAAGTATTGATGCCAAAGGACTACTTATTGAAAACAACATTGATATCAGTGACGCTATTGAAGCAGAAGCAACAATGATATCTACAGTTATTCGTAACCTGGTGGCCAATGCAGTGAAGTTTTCCCACCGAAACGGTACCATTGAACTCAACTCACATGTTCATTTAAACAATCTGGTTGTTGAAATCAGGGATAACGGTGTTGGCATCTGCAAAGAAAGCCAGGAAAAACTTTTTTCGACGGATGTTAAAACCTCCACCACAGGCACTGAATCGGAAACAGGAACCGGATTGGGATTATTGATTTGCAAAGAATTTATCGAAAAACATCAGGGGCGTATTTGGGTGGAATCAGAACCAAACAAAGGGAGTTCGTTCTTTTTTAGTTTACCGCTTGAGAAAAGGAAAAAAGAGAAAGAATAACGAAAAAAGTTTATCCGGGAAAGCTGTTGATAGGTGAAAATTTCTTTATAAAAAAGCCAACTGATGGTTCAGTCGGCTCTTCATATAATTTTATTAACAATTACTTAATCATGATACTGCTTCGTTCTTCGTCTCTTCTGAGGGAGTATTTCAACAAATAGAAACCGGCTACCCCTGCCACAATGGAACCAACAAAAATACCGATCTTAGCCTGGTTCAATATTTCACCCGTATAGGCTAATCCGGCAATAAAGATGGACATGGTAAATCCAATACCACCCAAAAGAGCCAGGCCAACAAAGGTTAACCAAGAGGTTTTATGGGGTTTGACAGCAATCTTGAGTCGAACCGCTAACCAAGAGAAAAAAGTAATCCCAATTACCTTACCAAAAACTAAACTCACTGCAATAGCAGCCGAAACCGTACTGAATATTTGTCCTTGAGTAGTTACGGCAATCAATGTGACACCAGCATTAGCTAAGGCAAAGACCGGTAAAATAAACAGGTTTACAAAACCATGAAACTGATGCTCGATGTATTGCAAGGGACTCTGTACTTTTTGTACCGAATACTCTATTTCATTGATAGCAGCTAACTGCTCGGCGGTCAGCACTAATTTGTTATCACTTTCCGGTACTGAATCGAAACGCTTTAATCCGTTCTTTATACGCTTCATAAAGTCGTTCAAATGTACTTTGGGCCGAGCCGGAATAGTTAAAGCAATCAACACACCAGCGATTGTGGCATGCAAACCGGAACCTGGCCCTTTCACTCCTGACATGAGAAACAGGTACCAAATGATAAATCCAATAAATATATAGAGTTTAAGATCTTGCACATTCTTATAATTAGCCAATGCTAATATTCCTAACAATATGAATGCAATGCCAATAAAGGTCCAGTTTAACTCACCTCCATAAAACAAAGCGATAACCAAAACCGCACCTAAATCATCCACAATAGCCAATGCGGTTAAAAATACCTTTAAGCTTATTGGAACACGTTTCCCTAAAACGGCCAGCACCCCTAAGGAAAAGGCAATGTCTGTTGCCATGGGAATCCCCCAACCATCGGCGGCTTCATCATGCAAACCAAAAGTCAAAAAAACCAGTATGGGTACTACCATGCCACCAACAGCGGCAAAAATGGGTAATGACGCTTGTTTAAACGACTGCAGCTCACCAGCAATAAACTCACGTTTTATCTCCAAACCTACCACAAAGAAAAAGATAGCCATTAATCCATCATTGATCCAATGTAGCAAGCCCATCTTAATTCTAAATAGTTTGGTGTCGATGTTAAAGAAGGTATGCCAGGTATGTTCGTAGGTATCATGATTCACATTGGCCCAAATAACAGCAATAGCTGTGGCGAGCATTAATAAAACACTACCACTGGAGATAAATTTTAAAAATTGTTCAAAAGGATCACCAGATCCGGCATTCTTTCTTTTCTTATTATGTTTCATCATATAATCAACACTTGTTATTTAGTTTTAGAATAGTATTCTTCGGCTTGCTTTAGCTTTTCAACCGTTCCCACATCAAACCACTCATCAGCCTGTTCCATAACCCAACCTTTAATCTGTGTGGTCGCACTGGCTTCAAGATAACCTTGAATGATGGAAAATGGGCGCTGTGCCCCGAAGGCTTGCAACATCTTATAATCCAAAACATGAATACCGGAAAAACCATAATCTTCACCATCTGTACTCTCTTTCAATACGATCCTTTCACCGGTATTAACATTTTTCCATGCACATAGATTCATTTGTTCGTCAAACACCAAGTAACGGGACGTGCTACGTTTTTTAATCATCAGCGTAACATTATTCTTCATGGTGAGATGCGCAGCCATAATTTTTTTACAATCCACTGACGTCACAATGTCAGCATTGCGGATGAGGATGGGTTGATCAGGAATAAAAAGAGGAGCAGCTTTAACCAGCCCTCCTCCGGTATCTAACAATTCATCGCGTTCATCAGAAATAAGCACTTCAACACCCCATTGTTCACTTTGGATGTAATTAATGATTTGATCAGCAAAGTGATGCACGTTAACGATGACACGTGTGGCGCCTGCATCGACTACACTCTTGATGGCAAACCAAAGCAATGTTTTTCCCCTGAAAGGAACCAGTGCTTTGGGTGTGGAATTGGTTAATGGTTTCAGCCGTGTTCCTAAACCGGCTGCAAATATCATTGCGTTCATGATTTATTCTCGATTAGCTCTATTATTTTCAATCTGCTTAGACACCTTTGCCAGCATAAAACTGGCCATTGGTGAAAGATTAATCAATACAAAGAAAATAATAATTGACTTAATAAAGACCATCCAGTCCAAAGCAAATATATTTAAAGCTGCCAATAATAATAAAATTGAAAATGAAGTCACATTAGTCACGGCATGCATGCGGGAAAACAGATTCCGAAATCGTAAGATCCCCATTGCGCCAACAAAAGCAACCAAGGAACCAGTTAATAATAGAAAAGCAATTAACAATTCGATCATTTTTTCTCGTGTTTAAACAGAAACTTACTAATAATCATAGCTCCCAGGGTGAGAATAAAGGAAATAACCAACACAATATCCACAAAAACAAGTTCTGTAGAAAGAATAATATCTACCAGCATGATAGCTACTATAATCAGCGAAATCTGATCAAGAGCCAGTACACGGTCTGGTACAGAAGGTCCTTTAAAAAGCCGAATAAACGGAAAAATAAGACTAATCGTAAGGATGCTCAGACTAATATAAATCGAATAACTTAAAATAGTAGTTGTTTCCATAAGCTACAGTCCTCTTTTAATCAATTTTTCCAAACGCTCAATAGAGACCATTACCTTATCCTTATCGGCAATATTCAACAAATGAACATCTATTTTTTTATTATCGTCATAAAGATCAATACTTAATGTCCCGGGTGTCATACTTATTAAATTAAAAAGAAAGATAATACGATGCTGATTCAACAACTTTAATTCATAAGTTATTTCGCCGTCTTGAGTTTGACCCTTTTTATTGAGAATGATTTTAGAGGTGAAAATTCCCGTTACTATAATCTCCTTCAAATAAAAAATGATCAGATAAAAGAAATAATACAGTTTTAGCATACTATTCAATTGATTAAATGATAATTTGACTAAGGCCCTCCAATGCCCTTAATTCAAAACAAACTCAACGTATCGTGAAGGATCCATCAGATCAGCCGCTGCTGCATTACAATAATCCATCACAGGAATCCCCGCCAATCCCATACCAACTGTCCCTAATGCCAATAAAGCCGATCCTGCCACCATTAACTTTTCGGGGCCTTGTTTTGGTGAAGACTCCACAGTTTCCGGCCTTTGTTTCCAAAACACCTCCATCCATATTTTTAACATGGAAAAGAGGGTAAAGATCCCTACAAACAGAGCCACCAAAGCTACAACCATGTGTCCGGAATCAATACCGGATTTAATAATGGCATACTTACCAACAAAACCGCTGAGAGGGGGAATACCTGCTAAGGAAAAAGCCGAAATAAAAAAGAGAATACTCCAGATCTTATTTTCGCGGAACAAATCACCCAAGGCTTTTAAATCGAGGGTACCTGTTCGCTTCTCCACCCAACCTGCCACCAGATAAGTATTGGTTTTGGCCATCATATTATGCCCCAGAAAAAAAATGGCGGCTGCCAAACTGTTAATGGTAAAGAAAGCCAGTCCGATTATTACATAACCCACTTGTGAAATAATATGGAAGGATAATATTTTCCTGAAATCGTATTGTGACGTTGCCGTAAATACACCGATCACCATGGATAGTACCCCAATGGATAATACAGTCAGATTCCAAAACTCATGATTGGTATACAAGACCAAGGTATAAAACCGAATAATAGAATATATACCTACTTTGGTAAGTAAGCCGGCAAACAAAGCACTTACCGCAGGAGGAGGTGTGTGATAAGAAGCCGGTAACCAAAAGAAAAAAGGAAATAAGGCACCTTTAATGGCGAAACCAACCATAATCAAGGCCAGTGGTGACGTTATAGAACTCCAGGGATCAGAATGAGAGAAGATCTTATAGGAGATATCAGCCAGGTTCAAGGTGCCAATTTTTCCATATAACAACCCAATACCTGCCACGAAAAAGAAAGAAGAGACCAGATTCAGTATTAAATATTTAATCGAACCTTCCAGTTGTTTTCGTTCTCCTCCATGACTCATTAAAATAAAAGAAGACATCAACATCACCTCAAACCAAACATACAAATTAAACAGGTCACCGGCGATAAAGCTGCCATTCACGCCCATCACAATACCAAATAAAAATTGAAAATAACCGGTCTGTTTGCGCTCTTCATCAATGGAGTGATAAGAATACAGGACAGTAGCTAAAATTACCAATGCTGAAATTGCAATCATAAAAGCGCTGAACCTGTCAGCGACCAATACGATACCATAAGGTGCCTGCCAGGAGCCCATTTCCAGTTTAACCATACCTGCATCATTTACTTCAGCTAACAAAGCCACAGATAACAAAATATTTATCAGGGCAAAGACGACAGCAAATCCTTGCTTTAACCGGTGGAAAACGGGTAAAAAATTTATTAAAATATAAATAAGGGGAAATATAATAAAACCAAATAATATCATTTTTGCTCCGTATTTTTTAGTTGATCCAAATCATGCGTACCTGTTACTTTAAAAAACTTGTACATCAGTGCCAATACATAGGCAGCGATTCCTAAACTAATAACGATGGCAGTAAGTATCAAAGCCTGAGGCAATGGATCAGACATCTGCACTGTTTCCATCGGGGAATCCTTAATAAAACCGATTCCACTGCGTTCCAGTCCTCCGGCCAGAAAAATAATCAGGTTAGTCGCATTTCCTAAAATAAAAACACCAAGAATCAACTTTACTAAACTACGCCTAATGATTAAATAGACACCACAGGCATAAAGAATTCCAATAAAAACAGCTATGACTAATTCCATTCCAACACCTCCATAATCGTTAAAATAATTGCTGTAATCATTCCAAAAACAACCATAAAAACCCCTATATCGAATAACAAAGGTGTCCCCATTGCGACTCCTCCTATTTCCATCCACAATCCAGTTAAAGGTGCTTTATTCTGAAACATCGGTATAATTGCACTACATACACTGGTTAATAAACCTGTACCAATAAAAGTATAAGGTGATGCAATCATTTTTCTACGGGTTACTTTGGAACCGTATACAATGGCATAAAACACATGCCCGATAGAGGCCATTATCCCTGCAATAAAACCGCCACCCGGTTCATTATGTCCACGCCATAACAGGTATACAGCCAACACCAGAAGTAGATATTTCACAAAAGTCACCGTTTGCTCAAGCAATACATTCTTCATCTTATTTAGATTTTACATTTTCCTTGTTAGAACGATTTGAGCGCAAGAGTGCCACAACACCTCCGGCTGCCAGTGCCAACACGGTAATTTCACCCAATGTGTCCAGGGCTCTAAAATCCACCAGAATAACATTAACCACATTGCGACCTTTTGCCAGGTCAAGGCTATTAAGAATAAGATAATCAGAAATAGGCTCGTTCAAATTAACAAATCGTGCCATCAATACAATAAACGTGACAAAAAGACCAACAAGTGCGGCAATAATGGCATCACGAAAACGGGTTCGTCTACTCGAAATTTCGGTATAACCAGGAAGATGATAGATAACCAAAACAAAGATCACCATAATCAGTGTTTCAACTAAAAATTGGGTAATCGCCAAATCAACAGCTCCATAAAACATATAGAGTAATCCAATTCCAAAACCAACCACACCTAAAGCCAGAATAGCTGATAAATAAGATTTAGAAGCCACCGCATAAAAGGCTCCAAAGGCCATCACCATAAGAAGTAAAACAATGTACCATTTTACATTCGAGAAATCCAGGTTGATATTGGTTCCGGTCATGTAAAACAAACCAGCTGAAATAAACAAAGTAGTTACCAAAAAAAAGGTAATCAAATAGAAACGATGGTATCCATGTTGAATACGATCCGTATTTTTCGAGGCAAAACGTACATATCGGAAAATTCCTTCATCAAACAGATCAGGAAAGTAATAATTGGTATTTAACCAGTGACTGAAAATAGCAATCCTAGCAGATACCTTATCACGATAAATGTACAACAAAATACCTAACGACACAGTAACCATGCTCAGCATTAACACCATATTAAAACCGTGCCACAAAGTCAGATGCAATTCCATGTGTTTTGCCCGGATAAAATAGATAGCGTTGGTCAGATAATTGGCCATACGATCAGGTGCTAAACCAAGTGCTAAACTGAATGCCGAAAGAAATACAGGACCAAAGGAGAGAAGTGCCGAACGTGAGTAAGTATGATTCACTTCACAAGGCGCTGCCAGTTTACGTTTAGACCAAAAAAGATTATAAAACAGATAAAATGAGACCCCCACCATCATGGCGTTAGAAGCCACTCCCAATACCATGATGATCACCGGGAAGTAAGGGGCTTGCATATTAGCAGTATAAATGAGTTCCTTACCAATAAAACCAAGCATTGGGGGTAACCCGGCCATCGATAACAAAGCAATGAGAGTGGCCCAACTGACCCACCCCAGTTTTTTCCAAAGGTGACCCAGTTTTCGAATATCCCGTGTGCCGGTTGCTTTATCAATTAATCCGGTAATCATGAACAACGCCCCCTTATATAAGCCATGTACCACGAAAAATACAAGTGCGGCTTCCATGGAAGCATCTGTATCAATTCCGGCCAATAGCACCATGGTACCTAATGCACTGATGGTCGTAAAGGCAAGAATTCGCTTCATGTCTTTTTCACCAAAGCTCAATACAGCCCCTACAAACATGGTGATGGCACCAAACAGCGGCAATACAGATTTCCAAAGCATGGTATTACCCAAAAACGGGTTAAACCGTAATAATAAAAAAACACCGGCATTCACCATGGTGGCCGAGTGCAAATAGGCACTAACAGGTGTAGGCGCATTCATCGCACCTGGTAACCAAAAGTGCAATGGAAACTGAGCTGATTTGGTAAACACACCTACAACCATCAAAATGAAAATCAATGGGTAATACTTGTGAGCGGTCAATAGGGCTCCTTTATCCAAAAGCTCAGATATATTATAAGTACCGGCTACATTGCCAATTAAAATAATGGCAAATAATAAAGATAATCCGCCTAAAGCAGTTAGTAAAAAGGCTTGAAGTGCTGCTTTGCGTGCTTTTGCCAGATGATTATCAAATCCTATGAGTAGGAATGAGATCACACTGGTCAACTCCCAAAACACAAACAAGCCTATTAAATTTTCGGAGAGAACGAGGCCTAGCATGGCTGCCATAAACAATGAGAGCAAGAGAAAAAAGCGGCCTTTATGCTCACTTTTTTTCATATAACCTGCTGAATAGAGTAACACCAGCACACCAATACCACTCACAAGCAATCCAAAAATAAGGCTTAAACCATCTACCCGGAATGAAAAATCACCACCGGGTATTAAACCCCATGGGACTTTTACAACAAAAGATTCCGTTTCGGGAAGAATGATATTCGTTCGGACGAACAGAATAAAAAATAGAAGGGGGATAAATGCTAAAACGACACCTACCCAATGTTTCAGTCGTTTTGTAAGAACAGGGGCAGCTACTCCACCGCCAATCAATACCAATAACAAATAAGGCAAATACTGCAACAACTCCATCTCCGTTAGGTCTTCATATCGTTAAAAATTACTATCTCCGGCTTTACCCGGTTCACTTTCTTAGGCTTGCAAAGCCGACTCTCCTTCTTTGCCCCATTGCCACATCTTTTACAAACAAAATTATGTATCTCTTTCACTTTCGGCTTTTTATCTTTTCGTTCCTGACACTTTGTTTTTCCCATTGCACTAAGCTTTTATTATCGCTTCTTCATCTCTTGCTCTACATGCTTCAGCTCCACCTGTACTTTGTAGGTATCCAACAAGTGAGCTGACAACTGTTCGGCACAATAAACCGAGCGATGCTGTCCACCAGTACAACCGAAATTAACCATTAAATGTTTAAACCCTCGCGACATATATTTTTCCACAGATTGATCCACTAAAGCGAATACGCTTTGCAAATATCGCGCCATTTCGGGCTCCTTTCCGAAAAAAGCTATGACTTCTTCATCCTTCCCTGTCTTATCAGAATACTCGGGATAACGACCCGGATTATGGATAGCCCGGCAATCAAATGCAAATCCACCACCATTACCAGAAATATCAACAGGAATACCCCGCTTATAAGAAAAACTTGTAATCGAAACCGTAAGCATTGAATTGGATTGTCCAATGTTCTTCAACTCCTCTGACTCTACTATATTGGTTAAGGCAGCAAACAGAGTGGGTAGATCCACATCAAACTTACTATGTGTCAACAGGTAGTTCAGGTTATCGATGGCATAAGGAATACTTTTCAGGAAGTGTTCTTTTTTTTCATAGAATCCGCGAAAACCATAAGCACCCATGGCCTGCATGATGCGAATCAGCACATATCCGTAAAAGTGATTGACAAACTGTTTTTGATCCACTGTTTTGAAGTCAGCCAATTTAGCTACGTAATAATCCAACAGTTCCTTGCGAGTATCTTCAGGAATATCAGCCTTGGCATCATATAAAAGAGAGGCTAAGTCATATTGTAAAGCACCTTTTCGTCCACCCTGATAATCGATAAACCAAGGCTCTTCTTCCACCACCATGACGTTACGCGACTGAAAATCACGGTAAAGAAAATAATCCTGATCCACTTCAAGTAAATAATCGATTAAACGGTGATAATCATCTTCGAGCGCTTGCTCATCGAAAGGCACACGGGCCAGCTTCAAGAAGTAATATTTGAAATAATGTAAATCCCATAGCATAGACTGACGATCAAATGCCTGACGCGGATAACATTTTTGATAATCCATCCCTTCTCCTCCATCCACCTGGAAACGAATAAGCTGATCCAGCGTTTTACGATAAAAACACTTTAACTCTTCCGGAAAGTCAGGCCCTTTGCGTATTCCTTGCATAAAACCATAGAGTGTAACATCCCCCAGATCTTGCTGCAAATAAATCCGGTTGGCATTATCGCGATCATAGATTTCAGGCACTCGCAATCCTTTATCAATAAAATGATCGGAGAACTCTAAAAAAGCTTCATTCTCTTTCTCATCTGTATTGTATGCACCAATAGCTGTTTGGGTACGTCCGGTAATGCGGTAATACTCCCGGTAAGAACCGGAAGGTGGTAACATAACAAACGAGCGCGCTTGTTCGCCGGCCCATTTTTCAAACATCTGTATTAGTAACGTCTTTGTATTATTTTCCAATGTACTTTGTTTTTAATAATTTAACCGGGAAGAAATCGAATGACCATCCAGGCAAACAGAATGGCAAACAGCAATGCAGGTAACATATTCATTACCCGAATACGCTTAATCTCCAAAACATTAATCCCTAACCCTATCAACAATATTCCACCAACAGCTGTCACTTCAACAATGATCGCCTCAGCCATAAAATCACCTAGCCACCAAGCCAGCAATGTAATGCCTCCCTGATACAAAAGTAATGGAATCACAGAAAATGTCACTCCAAAACCAAATGCTGATGCTAATGCGATGGAAGAAAATCCATCCATTAACGATTTGGTGAGCAAAATATCTGATCCATTGCCTACACCCTCTTCAATGGCTCCCAATACAGTCATTGAGCCCATGCAAAATAACAGAAAGGAGGTTATCAATCCTTCTGAGAACTTGGGATTACCCAGCTTAAACACTCGGCGGATGGCATGCGACAAGTGTTCTACCCGATCTTCAAGCGAGATGAACTCCCCAACAATAATACCTACTATCAGACTGAATATGATGACTAAGAATTGCTGCCCCTTGAGGGCCATATAAATACCCAGGAAGATTGTAAACAGTCCAATGGCCTGAAATACACTTTTCACCATGCGTTCCGGCAATCGCGAGCCGACTAATAAGCCAATGGTACTGCCTGCTGCAACAGCTAATACATTTACAATAGTTCCGGTTAAGATCATAATTATCAATAAAAAAAGGTGAAACCTAATAGTAAGTTTCACCTCTTAAAAATACGATAAATATTCTGATCAGAATAATAATTGCATCACCATAAAACAAGCTGCTCCAGATAAATATCCTAAAAGGGCCAGCCAGCCAATGCGTTTCATGTACCAGAAAAAGGGAATTCCTTCTAATCCCATGGCAGCAACACCTGCTGCAGATCCAATGATTAAGACACTACCTCCTGTTCCGGCACAATAAGCCAGAAAAGTCCAGAAGTTACCATCCACCACAAAATCAGCTAAAAATCCAGTCGCACTAGCAGGTTCAATACCATACATCCCCATGGAAGCTGCTACCAACGGCACATTATCCACAATGGAAGAGAGAAAACCGATGATTAGATTGATCCCATAAACATTACCTATGGTAGTACTTAGCCAACCGGCTAAAACATTAAGCTGCCCTGCTGTTTGAAAAGCGGCCACACTCAATAAAATGCCCAGGAAGAACAAAACCGTAGCGGTATCCACTTGTTTCAGAATGCGCGTAACACTAAGCTTACGTCTATCCAGATTTTGCTTACGTTTTAGAAAACGATCGGTATACACCCATATTATCCCAAGTCCTAACAACATTCCAACGGAAGGTGGCAAATGGGTAAACGCCTTCAATACCGGCACTGTAATTAGGGCAAATAATCCCAAACATAAAATAATAACCCGATGTTTATAAGGTACAAACTCTTCCACTTCATCATCCGACAAAGCTGGTCGAGCTGTTCGACCAGGTAAAATAAAAGAAAGCACTGTCAGCGGAACAACCATGGCGACCAAACTCGGAAGAAACAATGTTTTAACCACACTGGCAGCCGTTACTTGTCCACCAATCCAAAGCATAATCGTCGTCACATCACCCATGGGAGAAAACGCTCCACCTGCATTAGCAGCAATCACTACCATCCCGGAAAATAACCATCGATTATCTTGTTTCGCTAAGAGTTTCTGGAGTAACGTAATCATCACAATGGTGGTTGTGAGATTATCCAATACTGCAGATATTAAGAACGCAAGTATACTGATGATCCAAAGTAAGCGAATACGACTGGTCGTTTTAATACGATCAGTAATAATGCGAAACCCCTGATAGCGGTCTACCACTTCAACGATTGTCATGGCTGCCATCAAGAAGAAAACAATGGAAGCAATCTCACCCAAGTGTTCTGTGAATGCGTGCCGCGTAATCAAATCGACAATAGAGTGAGTACCACCAGCGTGACCTGCTGTTAGTGCATTTAGTTCCTGACTGAAACCCAATTGATAAATATCCGGGGCTCCTATAACCAACAGCAACCACATCAGGCCTCCCGTCAATAACGCGACAGCCGCTTTATCTATTTTGTTGACATGCTCGAATGCAATAAGCCCGTACCCCAGTATAAATACCAAGGTCATCCCGTAAAAAAACATCATAAGTTTTTGTGATTAGAAATTTAGTATGACTAATTTTTGACGGGCCAAAAGTAAACAAGAAGGGCTACCGTTATCCTCGTGTTACGCTTTTTTTACAATTTTTATATTTTAATAGTACTTTATTTCCTTAATTCTATTAATCATTACTTTCCAATTGATCTTTGATATGCTTCACATCACGGTGCAGCGAAGCCAATCCCAGTGCCAAATTTTGCAAATCAACACCATCCATCGGCATCTTCGAACTGATGTAATGCACAAACTTCCATACCTCACGGATAGTATCGGGAGATACGGCATAAGGTTTATAAATGGTGTTCAGTGAATGCAACACTAAGGTCCGATCCTTCTCCAATTGATTCTCCAGTATCTTAAACACCACGCCATCATCCATGGTAATCACCAAACAAGGGGTTCCTGTTTTAAGTGATGTCCAGTCCTGTACATATTCACCGGTTACCAGAGCACCTTCCGGGATAGGCAACATGGAATCGCCTGAAATCTGAAACGTCCGATATTTTTTTTCGGGCGACAGAAACGGCAGTTGAAAGACCGGTAATTCGTTGATGTATTCCGGATCAGAAAAACCAGTGGCATAACCCGCTTTGGCCTTCTCCTCCACTAGTTCAATATTTTCATGATTATCGGCATCCACCGTGGATACCAAAACTCGCAAACCACTGCCTTTGAGAAACACATCGAAGCCGCCTTCGAGCTGCGACAGCTGACTTTCAGACAAACTGTGCAAGTCGACCTTTATTAAGGTATCAATGGCCACATTAAAATAATTACTGAAAGCTACCAAAACAGAAGGATTGGGTTGAGCCACCCGATTCTCGTACCCACTGAGAGTCGAACGTTTCATATTCAAGGCATGCGCCACATCATCCTGAGTGCGCTTACGCCGTTTTCGCAGATACTTAATATTGTTGGCAAAATACATGATTGGCTCTATCTTTTATAAGTCAATGATTATCAAAAAACGCCTCATTTTTTCATCAAAAACAACTCTATTTCTCTTTTCAAATGGCTATTTTTTGATTATATTATAGTCGTGATGATGATTATTTATTAATCAAAAATAACACAAGCAGATAAAATAAGCAACTTTTTAAAGTAAAAATGTCAGAAGAAAACAGACACATTGCCCATTTGGACCTGGATACATTTTTTGTATCGGTCGAACGCCTTTTCAACAGTAAACTCAAGGAGAAACCGGTAGTGATCGGCGGCATGTCGGACCGAGGTGTGGTAGCCGGTTGCAGTTATGAGGCCCGCCAATTTGGCGTACATTCGGCCATGCCTATGAAAATGGCCCGCCAACTCTGTCCCCAGGCTTTTTATATACGGGGTGATATGGAGCAATACACCAACTTTTCACGCACGGTAACCGATATTATTGCCGAACGTGCCCCCGCCTATGAGAAGGCATCCATTGACGAGCACTACCTGGATCTGACCGGCATGGACCGATTCTTTGGCTGCCTGCAATGGACTCACGAGCTACGTCAGTACATCATCAAAGAAACCGGATTACCCATTTCATTTGGCTTATCGGTGAATAAAACGGTATCCAAAATAGCCACCGGAGAAGCCAAGCCAGATGGCGAAATAGAAGTCAAAGCAAGGGATGTAAAACCCTTCCTCAACCCTCTTTCCATCCGAAAAATCCCCATGGTAGGACCACGTACTTTTCATCTGTTACGATCGATGGGCATTGTAAAAATTGAAACACTGAGTCACATCCCACCGGAAATGATTCAAAAAGTATTGGGCAAAAATGGCATTGACATCTGGAAAAAAGCTAATGGCATTGATACCACGCCGGTCATCCGTTATTCCGAACAAAAATCCATCAGTACCGAACGTACTTTTGATCAGGACACCATTGATGTAAAATACCTGAATGAACTTATTGTACGCATGGCCGAAAAGCTGGCTTTTGAACTGCGTCAGCAACAAAAACTAACGGCTTGTATTACCGTAAAAATCCGCTACTCGAACTTTGACACGCACACCATACAAAAACGCATTGCTTACACATCATTCGATCATGTACTTATTAATACAGCCAAAGAACTTTTTAAACGCCTTTACACACGGCGCATGCTGGTGCGATTAGTGGGCATACGCCTAAGTCATCTGGTCACCGGCGTGCAACAACTTAATTTATTTGAAGATACACCCGAACAAATTAACCTGTATCTGACAATGGATCGCATCCGTAACCGCTTTGGGGCGCACTCATTGGGACGTGCAGCAGGTATGAAATAACGAAAATCCCAAACAAAATAAACTTTCCACTGTTTTTTTCGTAAATTAGTCTTAACCTTGCATCAGCACAATATCAACTAATGACAGATTTAACACCTACCATACTACTGGTTGATGATTCACCGGTAAATATTGAGATACTGACCGACTCACTATCCCGTTACAGACTAACCACAGCGACAAACGGAGAAGAGGCTCTGGAAATTGCTTTTTCACGGGAAAAACCGGATCTTATTCTTTTAGACGTTATCATGCCCGGCATGGATGGTTACGAGGTGTGTCGTTTTTTAAAAACTAATGAGCTCACCCGTAATATTCCCATTATTTTCATCACGGGTCAAAACGATCCCGAAAATATACTGAAAGGATTTGAAAGTGGTGCCATTGATTACATTACCAAACCGTTTAACATTGTAGAATTACAGGCACGGGTCAAAACCCAGCTGACAATAAAAATGGCCCGGGATCAGAATCAGCGCCTCATACGTAAAATAGAAGCCATTAATAAAAAGCTCACCGACAGCATTGAATACGCGAAGAAAATTCAGAATGCCAGTTTGCCCAAACAGGAATTTATGAATCGTGTAATGCCCGAGCATTTCGTTATATTAAAACCAAGAGATATTGTAAGTGGTGATTTCTATTGGGTGGGTCAGGTAGATGCCAAATTGGTCATTATTGCTGCCGACTGTACGGGTCATGGCGTTCCCGGAGCCATTATGAGCATGTTTGGTGTAGCTTATCTACATGAGATTGTTGGTAAAAACGGTGAAACACGCCCGGCTACCATTCTTAACGAACTCCGCCGCATTGTGATTGAGTCGCTTCAGCAAGATGAGAAAAGCGAGGTCAAAGATGGCATGGACATCAGTATTGTCACCATTGATGTAGCCCATCAGCAGATTGAATATGCCGGTGCTTTTAATTCCATCTTACACATCCGCGACGAAGAACTCACCATTTTTCCAGCCGATCACATGCCGGTTTCCTATGGTGAAATTGACCGTTCGTTCAAAAACCATGCATTCCCTTATCAAAAAGGCGATTGTATTTATATGTATTCCGATGGTTTTGCCTCTCAATTTGGAGGCACGAGCGATAAAAAGCTAATGCAAAAAGGGTTTCGTCAAATGATCATGGATCACCATCACCACCCCATGCCTGAACAACGCTCAATTTTTAATGATTTCTTTTTAAAATGGAAAGGCTTTAATGATCAAATTGATGATGTGCTGTTAATGGGGATACGGTTGTAAATATTTCAGATTATCTGCTCATCAAAAAAACATAAAGACTTAACAACTTTTAAACCATATCTTCTTGCCTCCTTTTTCTTATTTGATTATATTTTAGTCGTTACTTTTGATTAAAATGCAATCAATAAAATGTACCTCAACTGTCACACTTATTTCAGTCTGCGTTATGGCACCCTCTCACCTGAAGAGCTGGCGCAACAAGCAGCCTCACATCATATAGACACCCTGGTTATTACAGACATCAATAACTCCACTTCCATTTTCGATTTTGTAAAAGCTTGCCAGGAACACAAGATCACCCCCCTTGTTGGGATCGAATTCAGACATAAAAACACCCTCCTATTCACAGGCATTGCCAAGAACAACGAAGGTTTTCGTGAGTTGAACCAGTTTCTTTCAGAACATACTTTAACTAAAAAACAGCTCCCTGAATTAGCCCCTCCATTCGAACATTGCTTTATCATATACCCATTTAGTAAACGCACACCAGATCAATTGGCAGCTCATGAATTCACCGGAATTCGCCCGCAAGAATTGACCCGTCTGGTCGCTTCGCCTTATCGCCAGCATCAGGATAAACTCCTTGTATGGCAACCGGTAACTTTTAAAAACCGGGCCGGTTATGAGTTGCACCGCCACCTGCGCGCCATCGATAAAAATATCTTATTAAGCCAGCTTCAGCCGGATGATTTAGCGACTGAGACCGAATGGCTAGTGCCCCCGCAACGCCTGAAACAGGCTTACAAGGACTATCCAACGATCCTTGAAACGACTAAACAATTAATAAATAACTGCTCTTTTACAGCTGATTTCCGCGGGATCAAAAACAAACAAACCTTCACCTCATCGCGTGAGGATGACCGCTTACTACTCGAAAAACTGGCCATGGACGGACTGGCATACCGCTATGGCAAGAATAACCGGAAGGCACAAGAGCGCGTAGAAAAAGAACTTAACATCATTAACTCGCTAGGGTTTGCAGCTTATTTCCTCATCACCTGGGACATCATTCGTTATTCCCTCTCGCGCGGTTTTTATCACGTGGGACGAGGTAGCGGAGCCAATAGTGTGGTGGCTTATTGTCTCAAGATAACCGATGTGGATCCCATCGAACTGGATTTATACTTTGAACGATTCCTCAATCCGCGCCGGTCATCCCCACCCGATTTTGACATTGATTACTCCTGGAAAGAGCGGGACGAGATACAGGACTATATTTTCAAACGTTACGGCAGGGAACAGACTGCATTATTAGGAGCCATGTCAACGTTTCAGGGTAAATCCATCATTCGCGAATTGGGTAAGGTTTACGGATTGCCAAAAGAGGAGATTGATCAGTTGGTGGAACATCCCGAAGGTGAGCACCACGACTCAGTGGCCAGGAAGATATTCACCATTGGTAGCAGGATGAATAATTTCCCCAATCTGCGCACCATTCATGCCGGGGGAATTCTTATTTCAGAGAAGCCGCTTGCCTACTATACGGCTTTAGATATGCCACCCAAAGGCTTCCCAACCACCCAATGGGACATGTATGTGGCAGAAGACCTCGGCTTTGAGAAGTTAGATATCCTGTCACAACGCGGCATTGGACACATTAAGGAGTGCGTAGAGATCGTAGCTGCCAATCGAGGCATTAACATAGATGTACACCAGGTCGAAACCTTTAAACAGGATCCTACCGTAAAAGAGTTCCTGAAGCAGGGCGAAACCAACGGTTGCTTCTACATAGAAAGTCCGGCCATGCGTGGCTTACTAAAAAAATTACAGTGTGATAATTACATCAGTCTGGTGGCAGCCAGCTCCATCATACGACCTGGCGTGGCCCGTTCGGGCATGATGCGCGAATACATCAACCGGTTTCATAACCCCAAAGGATTTAAGTACCTACACCCGGTGATGAAAGAACAACTGGAAGAGACCTATGGTGTAATGGTCTATCAGGAAGATGTATTAAAAGTATGTCATCATTTTGCAGGGCTTGATCTGGCTGATGCCGATGTGCTGCGACGGGCCATGAGTGGTAAGTACCGGTCGAAAAAAGAATTTCAACGCATTGTAGACAAGTTTTTTGAGAACTGCAAAGCAAAAGGTTATCCGGATGCCTTGACCAAAGAAGTGTGGCGACAGATTGAATCCTTCGCCGGTTACTCTTTCTCCAAAGCCCACTCCGCCTCCTACGCTGTGGAGAGTTTTCAGAGCCTCTACCTGAAAGCTCATTTTCCACGTGAATTCATGGTTGCCGTCATCAATAACTTTGGTGGTTTCTATCACACCTCCGTCTATGTGAATGAGGCCAAACGCTGGGGCGCCACCATTCATCCGCCCTGTGTGAATCACAGCGAGTTTTTAACTGCCATCAGTAAAGCAGATATTTATTTAGGCTTCATTCACATTCAAAGCCTGGAAAAACATCTGGCCCAACAAATTGCGGAAGAGCGGCGTTTCAGAGGTTTATTCACCGGATTGGAGGATTTCATTCAACGCACCGGAGCCGGTCGCGAACAGATGATACTGCTCATTCGTATTGGAGCCTTCCGTTTTTTAAACAAAACCAAGGCGGAATTATTATGGGAGGTACACATGTTATTAGGCAAGAAAGAAGATACCCCCCAAACCAAAGTACTGTTTGCTCCACAGCAAAAAAAGTTTGAACTTCCCCAACTCACACAAACAATCGCTGAAGATGCTTATGATGAGATAGAACTGCTGGGCTTCCCGGTTTCCTGCTCCCAATTCGACCTGCTACAAACACCTTTCAGAGGCGCTATCACCGCCAATGAACTTAGCCAGCACATTGGTAAAAAGGTACGTATGGTGGGGCAACTGGTCACGATCAAATACGTTCGTACCGTACGTAGAGAAACCATGCACTTTGCCACTTTCTTTGATCACAAAGGGGAGTTTTTCGATACCACCCACTTTCCGTCCAGCTTAAAAGCTTATCCCTTTAAAGGCTACGGGATGTACCTCATCCTGGGTAAAATTGTGGAAGAGTTCGGATTCCCCAGCATTGAAGTGGAGAAGATGGCCAAGTTGCCTATTGTGGCGGATCCGAGGGGGAGTTAAGCATGTTAAAGAAACAGATCGAAATACTTAGACATAGCGCTCTTGAAATTTGCCACTTGAAATCCTGGTCCTTAAATCATGAAACTCACCTTTACTTTTTGCAGCTAAGCTGAAAGGTGTTATTTTCGATGTCAATAACGAAATTGAAATATGAACACCACCGATCTCTCACGCTATAACAATGACTGGTTCGACGAAGGTGCCGGTATACTAAAACGTACCATCTGGTTTTTTGTTAATGCACTCTTTTTTATCTGCCCATTAAACCCTTTATCGGGATTAAAAAAATTCCTCCTGCGTTTGTTTGGCGCAAAAGTGGGTAAAGGCGTCGTAATTAAACCACGGGTAAACATTAAATATCCCTGGAAGCTATCCATTGGTGATTACAGCTGGATTGGAGAAGGCGTTTGGATTGATAACCTGGATCGCGTAGATATTGGTGCTCATTGCTGTTTGTCGCAGGAGGCATTATTGCTGATCGGCAATCACAACTACCAGAATCCCACTTTCGACCTAATGATCGCCCCCATCATTTTGGAAGATGGTGTATGGTTAGGCGCTCAGAGCACAGTGACAGGGGGTGTGACCTGTAAAAGTCATTCTGTTTTAGCCGTTCAGAGTGTTACTTCATCAGATTTAGAAGCCTACAGTATATATCGGGGCAACCCAGCTGTGAAGGTGAAAGAGCGGGTGATTAAAACACGATAGCTGAGGTTAAAAACCAGCTAACTCCTTCAGTTCATCTGCCCCTCAAAAAAACTTCTCTGATACAATCTATTACTTAAACAAGCGGACACTCTGCCCTTTTAATCCCTCATCGTTACAATACGATTTAGCAAAACTAAAAGCTTTATCGGACCATTGGAAATATTCATCTTCATTCATCGCAACAACCCTATCAAGGACAGCGGCAAATTTAGCAGTCTTCGTCAGAGGAATATCCCAACCTATATGCTGCGATTCCAGATTTACCCATGGAGTCTTATTAGATATTATCACCGGGCATCCTACCGTTAATGCTTCTAATATTGAATGCCCAAAATTTTCACCTTCTGATGGCATAAAGAAAAAATGGTACTGTTGCAAAGTCTCCAAGACCTTTTCGCCTTCCAACGCACCTTTATAATTCACCGTAATACCCGATGGCAGTTGACTAATCTTCTCCTCACATAGTTTCCAATAAGCCTGATTATATATTGGTCCATAAACATCCAGAATTATATTCCCGGATGTAACCTTCGACAGATATTCGAACATGTGTAAAGTCCCTTTTTCCGGAGCCACGCGAGCAATATTAACCAACCTAACAGTCCCTGTTGTCTTCGCAAGTGGAGTGTGACTTTTTGTAATGATTTTACGCGGAAGATTAGGGGCTACAATTATTTTAGCACGCTTTGATATCTTATCTTTGATATGTCTTTTCTCATCATCATTGGTCGCATGAAAAGTAACCCTTTTATAAAACCCCAATATCTTAGATAGAACTACGAAAACATGTTTCTTTAACGGCTTCACACTAAACGCCTGAGGATTAAGCATACCCCTTGGAGCCACAATGATTTTTTTCTTTTCCTTCCGGGCTATCTTTAATGGTAAAATGGAAAATTTATAGGAGTAGATCCCATTTATATAAACTTTATCAAACTTTGGATCTCTAATAATAGATTGAAACGTTTCCTTGTTTTGTTTATCCGAAGAGGCGTAAAACACATTCAGGTAAGACTCTCTTTCTATCCATTTATTACTTTCAATATTAGGATAAGGAACGGTCTCACAATACTCTGTATTTCGGGTGACTACCCAAAAGACGTATTCATCCGATAAATGACCGGTTAAATTAGCCATACTTCGAACAGGTCCACCCGCTTTTGTGCCAGGAAGGAACCAATCTATAAAAAGAAGAATATTAGTTTTCAATTGCTATATCTTTTTTCTCTCAATTATTAAACCGAAAGAATCCATATTATTTTTTGCCTTAATCGCTATTGCGGTACTTTTCGTCTAAACAAATAGATTTGGCACATAATCTATCCCAACTATTTTCTAATTACCACAAAACAAACTGTAAGTGAAACAAACGCTCTTAGACTTTCTGGACAGCACACACTTAAGGGCATTCAGACTATTTTACCCCAAGGCAATATTAAGAAATAAATATGAAATACATCTGTCCATTCCCGAACTTTATCCTTTTAACAATCATAAATTTCATCTGACAATAACTGATAACCAAAGGGCTGACAAGC
The DNA here is from genome assembly GCA_016342595.1 of Marinilabiliaceae bacterium. GTDB lineage: Bacteria > Bacteroidota > Bacteroidia > Bacteroidales > Marinilabiliaceae > JAEINY01. The sequence goes on along the minus strand of JAEINY010000008.1, from coordinate 7,416 downwards.
CGTTACTACTAAAAGGATGATTACAATGCCCGTCCATCGATAGTCCACACTACTTCTTTTTGATGGTTTCGCTGATGAAAGCTTCAATATCGGATAACTTATCCAAGGGCGCATCATTTAAAGCTTTAATAATGTCTATCACTTGATCCGTTCGACGCAGTCCATTAAGAGGTTGACTGCTGTCTTCCTGATAAGTTGTTTCCGGAATCCACTCCATCAAATCATTGGGCGTGCATTTAAAGAGCAGGCACAAACGCTCGACGGTACTTAGATCAACACGCTTGACATTATTTTGATTAACACGTGTAGCTATACGATCAGTAAAGCCGTTTTTCATCAGATAAGTATAGGGGCGCTCAATCCCCTTGGCCTTTAAGATCCGTTCGAAATTATAACGTAACATAGGTGTCGGTATTTGGTTAACTGCAAATTACCATCTCTTCATCAAAAAATCAAGCGTTATCCTTCACTTTCATACCTTCTCCTGCCATTTTTCTACTCAAAAACGTATCTTCAATTCCCGCATCCAACATTTTTATATTATCTCCTGTTGCATTTATAAATTCCACCAATACTTTTCCTAATTTCTACGGCCTAATAGTATTCTAATCAGAACCTTTTACATTATCTCCTGCTACTTTCCATTCCTAATCAAGGGCTCCATTCACCTCTAACCTCATCAACTGGTCTTCCGATAACTAATTACTGCCAGAGGTACCGAAATACAAGCGTAAACAGACATGGCCATAAACTCAGGTGCTAAATCAGCGAATCCGGCTCCTTTTAACAAAACCATGCGCATCACATTCATGAAATAATAAAGCGGATTGAGCCGATTGACTTCCTGTGCCCACTGCGGCATGTTTTCTACAGCAGTAAACACGCCACTCATCAATACAAAGATCAGCAGAAAGAAATAACTCATGAGCATGACTTGCTGCTGGGTGGCCGAACGGGTGGACAGCAACAAACCCAATCCTAAAATAGCAATCAGATAGATGGACGCAAAACAGAATAATACAAACAGGTTGCCCACGAAGGGAACACCATATAATAAACGACCCACCAGTAGGCCGAGTGCTAATTCGATTAATCCGATCACCCAAAAGGGGACCAACTTGCCAATAATAAACTGGTACTTGCGTACAGGTGTGACATTAATCTGCTCCGCTGTACCAATCTCCTTTTCTCTTACCAAGTTCATCGCCGATAAAAAGAGCCCGATGATGGTTACAAGAATCACCAGGATACCCGGCAACATGTAGTATTTGTAATTCAGTTCCGGATTATACCAAAATGAAGACGTCACGCTTACTTGCTTGATCGCGTTCCATTCCTGGCGTTCCATTTGCAGATGTACGGACAGATCATTAACCACATTTCCCAAATAGGCATAGGCCAATTGAGCCTGCGTAGCGTCAATGGCATCGGCAATGACCTGCACCTGGGTGACGAGCTCTCGCTCCAGACGACGCTCGCAATCCGGTGGAATGATCAGTAATACATCCGTTTGATTTTTATGAAGCTGCGTCTTGGCGGCTTCTTTGGATAGCAGCATGTCCTGCACTTCAAAAAAAGGAGAAGCCTCCAGCTTTTGGATCAACTGCTGAGACATGGCCGACAAATCATGATCGACCACCGTCACCCGAATGTTTTTCATATCCATGGTAGCTGCATTCACCAACACAATTAATTGCACCACCGGTAATATAAAAATAAGTGGCAGCATGGTTTTATTGCGGAAAATCTGAAGGAACTCTTTTTGTAAGAGGTAGAATAAGATGCGCATGGTTTTAAAGTTACAAGGTGACAGGGATCAGGGTACAGGTTGCAGGGTTCAGGTTACAGGTTTCAGGTTGCGGGTTTCAGGTTGCAGTTGCCCAAGCTAAGCACCAGGCACACTGCACTAAGCACTTTTATCACTCCAATCGGATTTTAAATTTCTTCACACTGAGGCTCACGAAAACAGTAATAAATACCATGAGTATCAATGTTTCTTTCCAGATATAAGTCAAGCCCACGCCTTTGAGCATGACACTTTTGATGATGATGATAAACCAACGTGGTGGCATGATATTACTAAGCAGTTGCAACGGCAATGGCATGTTTTCGATGGGAAATATAAATCCGGATAAGAGAATAGTTGGCAGCATCAATCCAAACATACTCATAAACATGGCCACCATCTGATTTTTGGCCACAGTGGAGATGAAGATCCCCAACGATAAGGCCAAAACAATGAAAAGCAAAGACTCAAATAGTAGTAATACCAAACTTCCTTTGATGGGTACCTGAAAGACAAAGTAACCCATAATGAGAATAGAGACGGCATTAATGAGTGCCAGCAATACATAAGGAACTACTTTCCCAAGTATGATTTGATAAGGCTTTAAAGGAGAGATTAACAACACTTCCATGGATCCGAATTCCTTTTCACGCGTAATGGAAATGGAGGTCATCATGGCCGATACCAACATGAGGATCATGGCCATAATACCCGGCACCGACATAAACACGCCATCCAGGTTCTCATTGTAATACATGCGTACTTCAGGGATGATACGTTTCATGTCAATGGCATTCAAGGCATTCTGTTCGCGCTGAAAAGTGGCGATAATCCCTTCGGCATAGCCAGTTAGTAAACGCGCGGTATTGGCATCGGCAGCATCGGCCACGAATTGCACCCTGGCCAGCCCGTCTTTATAAAAACGATGGGCGAAATCCGGTTCAAACACAACCGCCATCTTAACACGACCGACCTTAAAAGCATCTTCCAATTGTGATTCGTTCTGTAAATACCGCTCCACCTTAAAATAACCCGATGCCATCATTTTATTGGTCAATTGCTGCGTGACCTCATCCTTTGATTTATCCAATACTGCAATGGACGCATCCTGAATTTCGGAGGTAATCACAAAGCCGAAGATAAGAATCTGCACCACCGGCATGGCAAAGAGGATCATCATGGTGCGATAATCCCGGAAGATATGTAGAAACTCTTTTTTAACGAATGCCCAAAAACGGTTCATCTTTTTAATTATTAGTGATTAATTGTTAATGATTAATGCAGATAACACTTCATTAAACATTCATAATTAATCATTATACATTATTTCGTGTTAATGCTAAAAACACCTCATTCATACTCTCCACCTGAAACTGTTTTTTCAATTGACCGGGCGTATCCAGGGCTTCAATCTTTCCATCAACCATGATGGTAACCCGATTACAATATTCAGCTTCATCCATGTAGTGGGTGGTGACAAAAACGGTGATGCCATTATCCGCAGCTTCGTATATCATTTCCCAAAACTGACGACGTGTGATGGGATCAACACCGCTGGTGGGTTCATCCAGAAAAACAATGGAGGGCTGATGCATAATGGCCACCGAGAAGGCGAGTTTCTGCTTCCATCCCAGGGATAAAGAGGCAACCAGTCTATTCCGTTCTTCATATAAGTCCAGTTTCTTTAACAATTCGGTTCCCCGTTTTTTGAAGGCCCCATTTGACATGCCGTATATGGCACTAAAGAAGCGCATGTTCTCCCAAATGGTGAGATCTTCGAACAGAGAGAATTTCTGACTCATGTAACCAATGCGTTTCTTCACCTCTTCGGGTTGTGATTTCACCGGAAAGCCTGCCACACTTACTTCTCCTTCGGTAGGCGCAGACAGTCCGCACAGAATGCGCATCGCCGTTGTTTTTCCGGCTCCATTGGCGCCCAGGAAACCAAATATCTCACCGCGTTCCACTTGGAAGTTGAGGTGATCATTGGCTACGAAAGTGCCGAAGCGTTTAACTAGGTTTTTTACGGTTATGACGGGTTCTTTTCTGTTCATTAGGTGCTGAGTTTAGTCTGTAGTACCTTGAAGCACCACAAGCTAAAGCTTGTGGTTACTGATGCATTAATTGGATAAACCGATCTTCAATATCGGGATGAACGGGTTTCAATTCAATGCCGTCGTGTCCTTTTGATTTTAAATAGCGGTTCACTTCATCAAGCTCAAAAGTTGATCGCTGATCGAGGTAATGCAGGTATTCACCAAAAGGATACACATTGCGACAGTGCTCCCATTGCCGAAGATCCAACAAACAATGGTACATATCATTTGATCGAATGCCCAACAACTGCCCGTCAAATTGCTGCGTCACGGCAGTTGGTATATCACAGGCATGCACCTGTCCATTCTGCATCAAAGCAACCCGGTCACACATCCCGGCTTCGTCCATGTAAGGGGTGGATACTAAAATGGTAATGCCTTTTTCGCGCAATTGCTGCAACATCTCCCAAAACTCTCGCCGCGACACGGCATCCACGCCCGTAGTAGGTTCATCCAGTACCAATAAGCGCGGTTTATGAATCAATGCACAGGACAAGGCCAACTTTTGTTTCATTCCGCCGGATAATTTGCCTGCCGGCCGTTTCTTAAACGGTTCTATCTGCTGATAAATATCTTTTATCAGGTGGTAATTCTCTTCAATGGTGGTACCAAATACGGTGGCAAAGAATTTCAGGTTTTCTTCGATGGACAAGTCATAATAGAGGGAGAATTTCCCGGGCATATAACCAATGATCTTGCGCACTTCGCGGTAATCTTTAACGGGATCAAGTCCCCAAAGGTCGATCTGGCCCTTATCCGGAATGAGCAGTGAATTCACCATACGAAAAAGCGTGGTCTTCCCGGCTCCATCGGGCCCTATGACACCAAATAACTCACCATCGTTCACGTCAATGGAAACCTCATTAACAGCCTGAACCGTATCAAATGATTTGGATACCTTATTAATACGAATCATGGCTAAAACTTTATTTCTCCCGGCATTCCGATTTTTAACCGGCCATCGTTCTTCACCAGTACTTTTATGGCATACACCTGATCGACCCGCTCCTCTTTGGTTTGGATAATTTTAGGCGTAAACTCAGCGGAAGATGAAATCCAGGAAATCGTTCCTTCCATACTTTGATCCGTTGCTTCATCTTTATCAAATATCACCTGTACCTTTTGGTTCAGTTGAATTGCCGGCAGCTGCTTACCCGTGACATAAGCCCCCAGATAGATGGTTTCCAGATTAGCTACTTTCAAAATGGGCTTCCCGGCCATTATCATCTCGCCGGCTTCACTGTATTTTTGTAATATGGTGCCATCCACAGGCATTTGAACACGGCAGCGCCTTAACTGATCCCAGACACCGGCCAGTTGTGCTTCCACCACTTTTACTTCGGCCCGAATACTATTCATTTGAGCCTGGTGACTATCTGCCTGCCGATCCAATACGGTGAGCTGACCTTCCACATCATCAAATTGCTTTTGCGTGGCCGCCCCATCTTTCAGCATTTTGGTGATGCGTTGATAATCTTTTTGTAACACTTCATTTTGCGCCTTCAACACCTCCAGAGAAGCGCTCACCTGCCCCAGTTTACTAATCGCTGCAAGGCGACTGGCCTCCAACTGATCGCGCTTGATCACAATGGGTACGGTATCTACCAGGCAAACTAAAGTACCAGTTTTTAAAACCTGTCCCTCTTCCACATTTAACTGCAAAGCTTTCCCTGTGACTTCGCTGCTGACGAAAGTTTCAATGGCTTCAAAATTACCATAGGCATCTGATTCACCATCTCCGGATTGACAAGCGGTCAACACGGAAAGGATCAGAAGTATAAAATAATAGCGTATCATAATTGTATCGTTTTATTTCATTAATCTTTGAAATCATTATTGTCCTAAATAAAATCCATTTCATTTAAGCGCTCAGAATAAACTAGTAACCCAATATATTCTGCATCTCCCGCCGTGCTCTGTTTAATTCGATGTGATGCATCTCCCTGGCCAGAATTGCCATGCTTTCTGCATTGAAATCAGTAATGTAATCGGCAGCCGTATAAGTCCCATTTGTTAATCGCGACTGTGCCGATTGGGTGATGCTTTTTCGAAGCGCTATGATCTCATCATCCTTCTCCATGATGCGTTCCAATTGACGTATCCGGGCTTTCACATCACCAGAAACGAGCCGGATATTCTTTTCAAAGATCGCTTCACGCGCATTCACACTTTGTGCTTGCAGTTGCAACACATCTTTCTTCCGGGCGGTTTCCTTCCAATCCCAAATTTTCCAATTCAAGCGCAAGCCTACCATATAAAATGGTTCAAACTCATCTTTTAGCAAATTATATCCTGGATTCCCATAACCCAATTGTCCAAAACCAGCGATGACAGGCATCCGTTGTTGTGTCGTGAGTTTCTGAGCAGACTCCAGTTGTAAGCGTTGCGCATCAAACAGACTTAACTCCGGTCGATTTAGCGTTTGAGGTGCCGTTTCACTCGTGGGCATGGTAAATGAAACATCCGATGGTATTTCCTTTCCGGTGAGTTCAGCTAATATCTCCCTTGCTGATCGACGCCCCTCCTCCATGGCAAACCGATCCTGTTCCAACTTTAATAATTCGACCCGAAAGGCATCCGCTTCACATTGCAGCACCATCCCATTATCCACGCCACTTTGTATCTCAAACAATCGTTTCTTCAGGATTTCCATTCGATAATCGACTTGCTTGAGCTGCTCATCAATGGCCAGCACCAGAAAGTAAGTTTGGATCACCTGCGCGCGTACCTGGTATAATTCCACTTCCAGATTTTGATGTTGCATGGATTGCTGACTTAACTCCACCGCATTCGCAGCTTTCGTGATCCCTCCATCATAAATCACCTGCTTTACATCTACAAAGGCTTTATATTGATCTTGCGGGGCTTTGGGTACTTTAAAGGTCGCCGTAGGTGAATTGAAATGGGGAACATCATTCTGCCAGGAGAATTGTCCGGTTAAATCCATCGTGGGATAATACCGGGCATGTAAATTCTTCAATCGCAACTCCGTTTGCTGCTTCACATTACTAAATTCGGATTGCAAGGGATAGTTCTCCCGACTCAGCAGTAAACAATCATCCAGTGAGAGGGATTGAGCTTTTCCTTCCGGCATAATGCCAGCCAGACAGACGAACAAAATGAAACCAATTTGACGCATAACCATTACATTTTATCTTTAAAGATGATTTGTTCTATAAATTGAAAGACGGACTTCTTTCTACTCTTCAGAAAATAAGTATAGCTATCCTGATCATTGTCCCAAATGATACGCGAAATTAACGGGCGGGCGGCGAAAGGAAACACACACAAACCAATCACATTGATAAACAGTTCGCGCGGATCCATTTGAACAATGACCCCCTGATTCATTTGATGTTGCACATACTTTACCAATTGCATCGGAGCTATCCCACTCTCGCGCATTAATTCCTCGATGCGCTCAGGATTCCGGGTTAACTCACTAATGATAAAATTAGGCAGATAGGGCTTCTCCAGGAATAATTCAACGTAACTCTCAATAATCCCTTTAATCAGAAGCTTTGGATTCACATC
>JAEINY010000375.1 GCA_016342595.1 Marinilabiliaceae bacterium | reverse complement strand
TTAATATTTACCGACATCGTTGCAAAATGCCAGTAATTTCCGTATCGGTCTTTTATAGTACTTCCATGTCCGGCGCCACAAATGAATCCTTCCGGTTTATAGGAAAAAGGGTTGTGCTCAGCATACTTGAACGGACCAAGCGGATTATCGGCCACGTAAACACCATCAGCATAACTTTTATATTCTGTTCCCGGTCCTGCATATTGTAAATAGTACCGGTTATTGTGTTTATTCACCCAAGCACCTTCTATCCATGGACGCCCGGGAAGTTCATTATAATCTCCTTTTTGTTCCCAACCGTGTTTTTCCGGCAAACCGCTAAAACACTCGGTAATATTTCCTAAAGGTTCAAAATTGTTGTTGTAATCCAACTCAACAGCATAAATCGGTTCCCGGTTTGAACATCCCCAATACAAATATAAGCGTCCATCATCATCCTGATAAAAGGCCGGATCCACAACAGGAAAAGGCAATGATTCACGCGCTATTTCCCATTTTCCGGATTGCGGATCGCCGGATTTATAAATAGCAGGTTGCCCCGAAGAAGCCAGAAAGAAGATGGTGTCATTCAAGGAAATTGCAGTAGGGGCATATTCTTCTGTGGGGATCTCATCGGTCTCCACAAATATCCAATCGGCCAGATCTGCGGAATACCAATATCCTCCTGATTTGGAGGCAAAAAGATAATAATCATCTCTAAATATGATCACCGATGGATCTGCTGCCTCACGTCGAGATGGTTTTTCAGGCATGAACCTGTAACTCAGGTTTAATGGATTACATATTGTTTTATTTTCAATAGGTTTATTACACCTAATTTTGCATCCGGTAGCAATAATACCACACACAATGATCCACTTAAAATATTTTATCATAACTCGAGTTATAGTATTTCAAAATACATTATAAATATCTTACCTTAAAAAGTAACAAAGCCTGCCTGAACACAAAATAAAACGATTACCACCTTACACTTTACTTAAGTGTTACTAACTTATATTCCAGCACTTCCGGCATATTACACTCATATATTTGCTTCATTATCGCGTCAGACTGAGCAAGAATATTCTTCTCTTTCTCATCAAAGTCGGCCAATCGACTTTCCAAATCACGGATCTTTTTTTTGCATTCCTCATCATCCGGCTTCTTTAACAGCGCTTTCTGTGCATTTGCCAGGTTCTTCCTGTACATCCACATGTCTCTCAGAGAATAAAGAATACCATTACGATTCGCATTCATTTGGGCAATTTTCAAAGCCTGCCTATACTGGGGAGTCAGTGGATTATTTTGTAATTCCACACCAGCTGCCAACTGATGACTACTATAGGTAGCTATCGAGTCACAATTGATCGTTAACAGATAATCACCCGTGGGCAAACCTGTAATTTTCAGTAACTCCCGGTTCACATCAACGAATTGAGGATAATCTGCTATTTTTTGTTGAAGCTTTTCAGGCAAAACCCATGGTAAGGATTCCGGGGCAAAACTAAACTCAAGTTTTTTCCGGTCGCTTTTTACATCAATTAGCTTACCTCCCTGCACCTTTATTGCCTCTGCTTTTCCTTTCCAAAGATCCATATCGATCACAGATACAGTATCCGGGCCATGGGTCTGCATCAAAAAACTGGTGGCCATAATGGCCATCCCCGGCATATCAGGATGTACACCATCAGAAATAATAGTAAAATCCTGATCCTTTTTACGTTTTTCGTACGTGAATGCATTCAAATCGCTCCACAAATTAATATACGGATATTCATATTTAAGCGCCACCTCCTGAAGCCAGGCCCCATAAAGAGCAAGCACCCCATTATACTCTTCACACATTTGCTCTTTCCCACTATTCCATGGTTGTTTAATTGCCTGTTTCGAATCAAACATGGTAGGAGACATGATTACCGGCGTAGCACCTACTTGCTTAATAGAATCAAGCAATGCATTCATACCCTTTTTATAGGTTTCAAAAGCTTCCCTGTCGAAAGTCAAATAAGATGCATCATTCATTCCCAGTAAAATGGTGACCACATCAGGATGATAACGGGCCACTTCGCTATTAAAACGAAACAAGGCATCACCAACTTTATCTCCTGCAACACCTGCAGTATGATACTTGATTTTTTTCTCGGGATAACGGGTCAGATAAAAGTCCTCAATATATTGTGAATACTGACACCGATGGGTAATACTATTACCAAGAAAAACAACGGACTGTTCATCCTCGAAAACAGTTTGCCCAAAAACATTAACGCAACCTAAGATGGTCGTAATCGCCAATAAGATGCCTAATCTTATATTTTTCATTAATTCGATATTTCTGTGATTTTTAAATGATGTCCTGTGTTTTTATGAATTGGATTGATTTGGATAAAAATGAAATCATATCCGGTTTTCCTCAAAATGGCATAGATATTACAAATCATAAAGTTCAACGGGAGGACGATAATTCACTCCCTGATGCAACAGCTTAGATGTATGAACATCCATTTTACCTTTAAATTCATTCCAGCTACGGTTTTTCTTTTCAGACCATCCAGCTTCAGACAAAGCCATTGCTCTTGGCCAGGTCATATAAAAAGCACGATTAATATCTTTTATATATTCTCCCCACAAAGTGGCTTCCACACCAATAATGTGGTCCGTTTCTTTGGCAGGTAACTCCATTGTTGGTTCAAATTTATAAACTTGCTCCAAGGGTAAGACAGGCATCCAATTGCAGGTTTCTTCTCCTCTTGCTTGAGGATAATCAAAATAAGCATGTTCACCAGGACAGCAAACAAGTTGATAGCCCTGTTTCCTGGATTTCTCTATAGCTTCTTTCGAAAGTCCCAGGCGCCATGCATACATGGTGCTGTTCTCAGGATAATAAGGCACATCAAGTTCATACCATACCAAGGGCTTTTTTTTATGCTTTTGAAGCGATTCGTTCACTCGCTGAAAAAAGTAGCTCATGAGGTGCTGTGGGCTGGAAAGCTTAAGTTCTTTCATGCGTTTTTGACATTTAGGGCATTTCTCCCAATGATCAAGCGGAGCCTCATCACCTCCAATATGGAATTCTTCTCCGGGGAATACCTGTGCCAGTTCATCAATCACATCATCTAAAAAGCGAAATACTTCATCATTTCCACCACACAAAAGATCTTTTGATATATTAGGCGTAGTGCGTACCTCTAGCTGGTCTTCAAAACAGGTCAAATATGGATATGCGGCGATGGCTGCTACACTATGACCGGGGATATCAATCTCAGGAATAATCGAAACATGCCTTTGGGCCGCGTAGGCAACCAAAGCTTTCATATCCTGTTGGCTATAAAAACCAGAATGAGGTTTCCCGTCACCATCAGTCTCACTCCGATCAGAACCAATTTCCGTTAATTTAGGATATTTCTTAATCTCAATACGCCAACCCTGGTCATCGCTTAAATGCAGATGCAACCGGTTAAACTTGTATTGCGCCATCACATCCACATAGCGTTTCAAGTCATTTACAGGTAAGAAATGTCGGGCAGGATCAAGCATCAAAGCACGAAATGGATAACGAGGCTGATCCTCTATTAATACGCCTGAAACAGCCTTATTGCAATCGTCATAGTTGTTCCACATCCATTGGCGCAGACTTTGTATTCCATAAAAGATGCCTGAACGGGATCCTCCTGTAATGATAATTTGTTTTTCTGTAATTTCAAGAGCATAGGCTTCTGCATCATTCATATCCTCATCCAGAAGTAACTGAATTCTGCTTCCTTCATTTTTCATGGATACAATCTCAGAAACAATGCCATGATCCCTTTTCAACAATTCCGACAAATACTCTGCCTCAAAAAACAGGGTATCATCTGCAATAATGGGTATGGGATAATCTGTCCACTTAAAATTATCTTCCCGCTTTTCTACATGATTGGGAGCCGGAATTATTTTATGATCTTGCGCTATTGAAGGAAATGAAATAAAGCAAACTATTACGAAAATAAACTTGTTCATCATTGTGTTCGTTCTGTTTTTAAAATTCATCTCTGTCAACAATAGCATGCAAGGCTCTCTCATAAGCATTTATATAATGAGACATTCCCCGGTCATTGGGATGAATGCCGTCTCCGGTTCCTTCACTATCCGCACCAATAAGCCCTTCACTGGAAAGGTAATATAAATTTTCACAGCCAGATTGTATTAATTTCTCATAACATAATTGAAGGGCTTTATTCTTACTTTGAATTTCTTTTTTCTTACCGGGAAACAAGTCCGGCGAAGGATGATCATGCTCCTCCACAAGTAAAATTGGCGTTTCCGAATGTACTTTTCTTAAATTGTTTACCAGTGGTTCAGCCCGTTGTGTTACCATATCCATATCCATATTAGGAAGGCAGTCGATCACATAAACTGACGGATTAAGCTCGGCCAATAATTCAACTACCGACTCATCCATCCGGCCACATCCGCAAAAACCAAGATTCACTATCGGGGAGTCTAAGCGTCTGCCAATGACTGCCGGGATGTTTAATCCAGGCCGGGAAGCCACGCCTCCCTGCATAATCGATGTACCATAAAAGACAATTGGCAATTTCTTACGGGGTTCTGGCTTTTCTAATGTACTATTGGCTGGTATCCCAATTTCCAACATTTCCACACCATTATAAACAGGCAGGTTCAATTGAAAAAGGCGTTCCCCCTCAGCAAGGCCTTTGACCAGACAATCGGTATTATTTTGCTTTGTTGGCTTATTACCGCCCACCCAGCGCCAAACTTTCTTTCC
>JAEINY010000374.1 GCA_016342595.1 Marinilabiliaceae bacterium | reverse complement strand
ACTGGCAGGCTGTAGTGACAACAGCTATCAATAATAGGATGTAAAAAAATGATTTAATCATGGCTAACAATTAAGTGTGTGAACCGGCTTTCCCTTGGCACACAAATGGTTGTATTTTCCCTTTCCAATACTCACTGATTGGGTATGGCACATTGTAAAAATGTGTCAGTAGATATTGAATCTACTGACACAATAGGTTTTTAATATCCCGGATTTTGATCCTCAGGACCAATGGCCTGATTATTTATGATAACCTCCGAAGGAATTGGCAGCAATAAGTTTCGCAGGACAGATGCCTCATCTGTTGGAAAATATTCATCACTCCCCGCGCTAAAGATTTTCTCTGTTTTAGCTAAATCAAGACGTGTATTATGATTCTCCAAAATCGTCTTAAAGTAAGCAGCACCCTTTCTTCTGGCATCATACCAGGTGTGATTTTCACCTACTAATTCAACCAATCTTTCATCCATGATTCGATCTCTAAAGTTTCCAAGAGAATTAAAATCCCCTGGTGTGACATCCACAGGATAATCATATCCGAGCGTACCTCGACTTCTGGACAGTAGCACATTTAGATAATCACAAGCTGCTTGCGTAGGTCCATTAATTTCATTTTCCGCTTCCGCCGCAATCAAATACATTTCAGCCAAACGACAAACAATGAAATTGTTTCCAGCAGTATTATTATTTAGTGCAGCTCCATCAATCCATTTGGCAAAAGCGGGATATTGTGTATAAGCTGTAGCCTTTACACCATCTATTGTTTCACCCTTAGGTCTGGGGTAACTGACCACAGTCTTTCCATTCTTTTGTAACCAACGCGTCTGAGTTCCTATCTCCATGCGGGCATCAGGTGATCCACCACAGGCCGCTAACATGCGATCATAAGTCTCACGCAAAATAACAATCCTACCCCAGGCACCTGAACCGGAAGAAGATACAATGGACCAAGGTGCCATAATATTAGCTTGAGCAGATCCAGCATCAGGCACGGCTGCAAATGCAAGTTCAAAAATAGACTCTGAAGTAAACTCACTATCCATACTAAACAAAGCGCCATAATCGTTTACCAGACTGTACATTCCTGAATTGATAACCTCTAACGCGTAATCTCTTGCTTTTGTCCAATGGGCAGCATCATTTTGCATACTTGCCAACTGCAAATGCAGTTTAGCCAGAAAAGCTTTAGCAGCCCACTTAGATGGAAAAGTAGGGTCAAACTGCTCTTCAGACATCAATTCAAAAGCCTCCTCAAGATCCTCTCTTACTTGCTCATACACTATCTCCTCAGACTCGGCGCGTGGTACTGCTGCATCATCCTCTGATTCAAAAGGCACAAGCACCATTGGCACCCGTCCATACAATCTCACCAGGTTAAAGTAGTGCACACCTCTTGCAAACAATGCCAGACCACGGGCATTTCTAACCGATTCAATTTCAGAATCAGGATCTGCTGCTTTAATGACAAAATTAGCAGATGCGATGCCTGAATAACAGGCTGAATAAGGTTGACCAACCCAATCGGTACTTGGCGTTTGAGTGAGCTGTGCCAATGAACGGTTTGAGTTAGCACCGGCTCGACGGCCTACCAGCGTCGAGTTAAAACCTAATACCTGGTGAAAATTAGCACTGTAATAATCATATGCCATGAATGATTTTATCACCCCTGTTACTGTGGCCGCAGCTGACTCTTCCGTATCCATGGCATTCTCTGCTGTACGAAAATCTGTCACTTCTTCTTCAAGAAAATTGTCACAAGCACTGAAGGCCACAACTGACAATACTATTAATATATATTTCTTCATTATTTTTGATTTTAAGTATTAAAAGGATGCATTAATACCAAATAAGAACGTACGAACTGAAGGAAATGAATTCAGATCAATGCCAACCCTTCGCGGATCCCATGAAAAGGAATCAACTTCCGGATCAAATCCACCATAATTAGTGATGGTCAACAAGTTGGTTCCCGTTACGTAGAACTTAATATTATTTACCTTATCTGTTTTAGGCTTCCACAAATAGGATAGAGTCACATTATTCAATCTCAGGAATGAGGCATCTTCTACCCATTGATCCGTATAAACACTTGAAAAAGCAGACTGCTCATAATCAATACGAGGATATACATGACTCGGTGCATCAGGTCTCCAGGCTTGTTCATAAGCTTCGGCCAGCTTATTGGTTCCCGTAATATGAAAGTTATTCAATCGGCCATAATTACCGTTAAACACCTCTCTGCCCTGTGCGCCTGTAAAAAGAAAATCCAATGTAAATCCCTTATATCCGAACTCGCCGTTAAAACCATAAATGAAATCAGGATTTGGATCACCGATAATGGTTTTATCCAGATCGTTGATCTCCCCATCATTATTGGTATCTACAAAACGTAAGTTCCCTTCAGGTAATTGAATCCCATAGTAGAGAGGAGCACTTGCCGCTTCGTCGGCTGTTTGGATGATACCATCGGTCTTGAAGCCGTAAAATACACCCACCGCTTCACCTTCTTGAAACAGGTTGACCGGATCCTTGATTTCCGCATTATTTCCAAGCTTGTCACCCATATAGGAATTTCCACCCATGTCGATGATTTTATTTCTATTAAAAGAAATGTTACCGCCGATGGACGCATGAAAATCTTTCTTCCGGATAATATCCGCATTCACACTGAATTCCAATCCTTTATTTTGAACTTCTCCCAAATTATACCATAAATAATTATAGCCATATTCAGGAGAAAGGGTCACCCGCTGCAGCTGATCTCTGGTACGTTTGTTATAGGCATCTACTGTCAAACTAATACGGTTACTAAAAAGACCTAAATCCAATCCAACATTGGTTTGTTCAGATGTCTCCCAAGTCAAGTTAGGATTTCCTTTTTGACCTGCCACTAAAATCATTTTAACAGATCCATCCGCAGCAGCTACTTTACTAAAACCCATCGTATTTACGGTAGCAAATGACGGAGAGGAACTATTACCTACTTGTCCCCAACCGGCTCTCACTTTCAAATTGGTCACAAATTCAAGACCTTGCATAAAAGACTCTTCACTTAATCGATAGGCTCCCGCAAAAGAAGGAAAGAAAGCGCCTCTGTTGCCTTCCGCAAATTTATTCGAATAGTCCTGTCTGCCCGTAACAGTTAAACTGGCTTTACCTTTATAGCTATAATTAGCACGGAATAAGGCGGATAAATATTTAACATTATACTGTCTGGTGTACACAATTTCTTGCACGGCACCCGCATGCATGGCTTCAGCTCCTAACACATCATCCACAAAGAAACTGGATCTAAATGACTGATTTTTGGTAACTTTTTGATCGGCTGTTCCACCCAATGTAATCGCTACGCGGTGATCTTTATTAAATGTCCGGTTATAATTTAACAACACATCTGACACCCAGTGAAAATTAGTCATATTGTATAACTCGCCTATTCCACCTTCATCATAACCACGATGAATCCCTCTTCCAAAATACCTTTTACGTTCCTTATTTTTATAATCAAACCCGAAACGACCGGTTAGCTTAAAGGCCTTATTTAATTTATAATCCAACCCTATTTTCGATACAGCTGTATATTCGATGGATTTATCAGTATGGTCGTTCACCCATGAATCTGGTGCATTATAGAATTCCTCAGGATCAAAATCTCCATTTTCATCCAATGCACCGTTTAACAGTGGAGGCGAAAAGACAATAGAACCTACCATTGAACGATTACCTCCCAACACTTCTGTACCGGTCGTCATATCATTCTCTAAACGAGATACATTAAAATTAGTAGTCACCTGTAACTTATCACTAATCTCCTTGCTGGAGTTGAGCCTCACATCCACTTTCTCAAAACCGGTACTTTCAATGACACCGTCGGCCCCTACATACCCACCGGATAAAAACAATGACGAATTTTCATCTGATTTGGAGAAGGCGACTCTATGTGATTGAGAAAATGCTTTTTGAAAATACTCTTCTTGCCAATTAACCGGTAGAAGTTGAACAGTATCCGGATACGAGTAACCAGGTGATTCAGTGGGTCTGCCATCCGCTTCCCAATTCAATGAATCCAACTCATTTTTGTAACTGGCATATTGGTGGCCATTCATAACCGGGATGTATTTTTCAACTTCCGAAAAAGCAAAACTATTAGTATAGGTAAATTCACCTTTTCCTTTTTTTCCTTTTTTAGTCGTTATTAAGACAACACCATTCGCACCGCGCGACCCATAAATGGCCGTTGCAGAAGCATCTTTCAAGATTTCCATCCGCTCAATATCTTCGGGAGATAGAAACGATAGCGGATTACTGGCTGTCATACCAATGGTACTTTCATCACCTGCCTGACCACCTTCGGTATCTAAAATCATCCCATCCACCACAAATAATGGTTGATTACTGGCCGACATGGAACCGACTCCTCTAATACTAATATCAACGGCGCCACCTGGAACACCAGAATTAGACTTGACATTTACTCCGGACACCCGTCCCTGTAGCAATTGATTAACGGACGGCACACCACTTTCTGTGGCATTATTAACAGTTAAAGACGCCACACTACCAGTCAAATCGCTTTTGCGCATTTCGCCATACCCCACTACAACGACCTCATCCAAATCGGTCATCTCGTCCTGAAGCACTACACTAATCTCTTTTTGATTTCCCACAAACACTTCATGCAGTTTGAAACCAATAAATGAATAAACCAATGTGGCCTCATCACCAGATAAAGCCACCGAATAATTCCCGTCAATATCAGTGATGGTCCCATTGGT
>JAEINY010000373.1 GCA_016342595.1 Marinilabiliaceae bacterium | reverse complement strand
TTAATTATCTGATTTAATTCCATCATACCCATCATGTATATCAATGCCTTTTCTGACATCTCTACTAACTATACAATCATGAGAACTCTTACCCTAACGGAAAAATACGTTTTTTAAGAAAAAATATCAGATACAATAATAAGAAGTGATAGATAGGGCTTAAGTTCACCCTTCAACAGTTTCATTGCCTTGGTCATATGCGCCTCTACTGTTTTTTCAGAAACATTTAATTTCTGGGCAATTTCACGATTCTTAAGTTGATTAAATCGACTCATTTTAAAAACAACACGGCAATGCTCCGGTAGATTTTCGATCGCTTCATCCACCTTTTGCTTCAATTCTTTAAACTCTATCGAATCGAATCCAAGACGCGCCATTGCCTCATAATTATAATGCATCTCCATCCACCGGATATTTTCATGGCTACGCAAAATAACTTCTTGCTTTTTTAATACATTTAAACTGTTATTCTTTACAATTGTGTAAAGGAAGTTTCGAATGTTAGCCGTTTCCTTTAAGGTGGCTCTGTTTTCCCATAATTTCACGAACGCTTCCTGTACTGCTTCTTTAGCATCCTCCCGCTCAGAAACATACTGCAAACTCAAATACAAGAGCATCTCATAGTATTCATGATAAATACTATTAAAAGCAGATTTACTTCCGGATTTTAATTGCCTAACTAACAAAGTGGGCTGCTGCATGCGCTTGATAAACTTATTTACTACAAAGAAAGCAAGCAGAAAGGTTATAGCAAAAATATACGTTTTTTATTTTTTTGCTGAATGACAAACTTCTTTGTTAAATGCATCATTATTTAGTTTTATTGACTTTTAGCTTGATAAGCTATTTTCGATTAGGAACCTTGGATTTACATAAACAACAAAACGTTATATAAATCCAGCCTTAGATCAAAATATCAAGAAAAAGAAGAAAACCCCTAAATTCAAATATCAAATAGTTATACGGACTGGTTATAATCTTATTTTTAAAAAAATCATTCTAGCTCAAGTTGAATGGTATTGTTTCAACAAATCTAACGATGCTCTATATTTTTAAAGTGGACTTTAAAGTGAATCAATATCCTAATACACAACACTCTTTTCTTTAGCAATATTACTATCTTCAAGCACTTCACAAACAACACTATTAATTTAAAGAACATGAGATGAAAAAGAGTGTAACAAATGAAAATCTAAAATGAAAAGTAAAAAATTTAAAAACTAATTCTTTTCATTACTTAAATGGAATGAAAAATTATTTAAATGTATTATTTTTGTAGTTTCATAGTATATTAATGAGTTCAATTAGGTGTAGTAACCTATAAAATTTAAACTGTCTCAGTTATATATACTATAAATTGCTTTTATCTTATTCTGTAATATTTACCCCGGGAAAAACCTTAAAAGTTACTTTTATTTTGAACATTCACTGATTGCCTCTTGGAATTGGTGAGCAGTAAAAAGATATCTAATGTTTTGGGAACAAAATGGGGGAAGGAAATTTTAATGATAGTTTCGCATAACAGATCAAATATGGTTTATCCTACAGGTGATTTATTTTTTAATTTTATCAGAGGACTTTGGTTAAATAAGGGAAATGATTTCATGGATCTTTTCCAAAACACAGCGTATGAGATTAAAGTTTTTTCCATCAATCCCCATGTCCTGTCAAGAATGAATTTATTAAACAGGTGGTGTCTTCAAATTGGTGTAGGATTTCATTTTGAACATTAAAAAAACGGCCTCCCCAATTCCAATCACAACAATCCCTCTTTTTCCTTTTCTTTGGCTAGTTTGTAAGATAACACTCCTGAGAAAAACCCCATAAAGACCATTTAAAAACATGAACAAAATTACCTCAATTGCATTTTTTGCTTTATTATTTTGCCTTCCATCTTTTGCAAAAAATTACAATAAGACCTCTCAATCTATTGAGGCCATCTGTAACCTCACTTTAAAAAAGCCCGAATTAATCAAACCAGCTAAATACAACCATCCACTTCTCTATCAAACACATCACACAATTTATGCTTTATCTTTATGGGATGAAACCAAGACAGAAAAAACTAAATGGTACAATTCCAAGGCTGCGCGTATCTCATATGTCCCAGCAGCTCTTTTTGCCCTCGGAACCTACTCCTGGCAATACCGAAAAAATATCAGGGAATTACGAAATCGTTACATTCCGACTTATGAGAATCGATTAGATGACTACATTCAGTATACTCCTGCTCTGGCCGTATATGGTCTAAATTTAGCAGGCGTGCAAGGAAAACATTCGTTAGAACGCGCCACAGTGAGTTATGCTTTATCGGGATTAATGACTTTTGGATTAGTGACATCCATGAAATATTCCATTAAGGAATTAAGGCCTGATGAATCTTCTCGTAATAGTTTTCCATCGGGGCACACAGCTAATGCTTTTATGAACGCCACTTTCTTTCATAAGGAATATGGTCAATACCGCAGTCCTCTCTATTCATTCTTTGGATATGCCTTGGCCAGTTGGACTGGTGTAATGCGCCAACTTAATAACCGCCATTGGATGCCGGATGTTTTGGTAGGTGCAGGAATTGGAGTGCTAATGACAGAATTAGCTTATGTAATAACAGATCGTAAATATGGGAATAAGGGATTAAATTCACCACATAAATACAGTGGTAGAACTTATCAGGAACGAAATCCCTCTTTTTTAAATGTTAAAATTGGATACTCCAGTGCCGATGGAGACCTGGCTAAAAACAATGATGATATTTATGCACACACTGGTTTTACAGCGGGATTAGAAGGCGCTTATTTCTTTAATCGCAGATTTGGTATCGGTGGACAAATACTCATCACCTCTTTTTCCATAAATAGTGATAATCTGGAAATTATTCCGGAGTTACGACCTTATATTTCTAAATTAAATACACAGGCTATGGGATCGGCTTACTATATGGCAGGACCATACTTTCATACCAACTTAGGTAATGAATTTAGTTTGATGATGAATGTAACTGCAGGTTATTCGAGAGGGGCCGAAGGTTCGATAATTGGCAAGTTAACACCTGCTAACCAGCAGATAATGAAAACAAAAGAAATCCCTTTGATACAATATAATCCGGGTGATGCCTTTGCCTGGTCACCGGGAGGGCAGGTATGGAAACGACTTAACGATCGTATCGCTTTAGGTTTATATGGTCATTACATATTTAACACCCCGGAGATGGACACATATGACATAACGGACTATTCTCCTGAAACAAAAGAAATAACACGTACTTATACCGACACCTTCGAAATTGATTTTTCTCAATGGTCAGTCGGATTTACTATCAATGCCTTATTTTAATTTTAACAGCCTATTGTATTGAAAGGTTTTGAAACCATCTGGTGTTAAGCCGAAGCTTTGCTTTAATTAAACACCTCCTAGATACCCAAAAACCGTGCAGTCCTCAACTATTTAAATCCCTTTGTCAAAACCACAATAAATTCTTCCATAAATTGAATCATCTGGTTACTTTTGCACGCTAATTAAAACAACCTGTTCAATTCGTACAATTCAATTAAATAGAGCCTTGGGGTGGATGGTGCTTTGGTGTGGGTTATATTCCCCTTTATTGTCACAATCTAAAACTGTGTACACTGGAATAGTGTTGCAGGCTCAAAGCGGTGCCCCCATTCCGTTTGCTTATGTTTCAGCTGAAAGCGAAGGTGCACAAACCATTACGGATGATACCGGCACCTTTCAGTTAAAGCTGATCAAGGGCCAACACAAAATACGCATCCGCTGCCTGGGATTTCGGGAATACAGCCAAACCATATCCACCTCTCAGGCAATGGATACATTTCACCTAAGCCTTAACTCATTAAAGTTACCACGTGTGGATATCGTTGCACAGCAGAAAAGCCCGGTGAGCTCGACTACCCACATCTCTCAAAATTCTATTGAATACCTGCAAGCAAGCAGCGTGCACGAAGTACTGCAATTGCTCCCAGGTAATTTACACACCAATCCTAAAGCAATAAAAAACCCCACCTATGCATCGATACGTGCCATTGGCCCCAATTACAGTTCCAGCCTTGGAACAGCCGTAATGCTGGATGGCGTGCGGATGGATAACAATGCCACCATGCAGCATCTTAAACTCAGTACGCAAAACGCCCAGAGCCAATACCTCAAAACACCTCCTGCCAATGTGGGTACCGGAGTGGACCTGCGCCAGCTATCCACCGATCACATCGCTTCCATCAACATCATCAAAGGCATTCCCTCCGTGGAATATGGCGATTTAACCACGG
Source organism: Marinilabiliaceae bacterium (assembly GCA_016342595.1). Taxonomy (GTDB): domain Bacteria; phylum Bacteroidota; class Bacteroidia; order Bacteroidales; family Marinilabiliaceae; genus JAEINY01. The sequence continues at coordinate 499 of JAEINY010000373.1, read as the reverse complement.
GAGCCATTATTATTACCACCAAGGCCGGTGTTTCACCCTGGCGCGCCCGCTTAAAAAGTACAGGGTACACGCGATTGGCAGCCATCGATAAGGGATTCCTGATAAATGGCAAACGAGGTGCCATGAACATCAACCTTGATTATACGCAAAGTCATGCCGACTTGCGTAGTCCCTTCGATACCTATACCCGATTAACGGGACAACTGGCCTATTCCGATCAGTTTTTATCCGGGAGCAGGCCTCTATTGTTTAATGTCCGTTTACGCAGTTATCAAAGCCTGGACGATAACCGGACGGATCCGGATACCATGCTGCCGGAAGAAAAATGGAGTCTGAAACAAAAGGGATTATCAGCCAATGTATATGGCCATTGGCAGCTAGATGGTAAAGCAATCAGCCACATTAAATACCAGTTTTCAGCTGCCCTTGATCAGGAGCAAAGTTACATCAATCGGTATATCTCTTCCGAAGTAAAAGCGATTAACCTAAGCCGGCAGCC
>JAEINY010000372.1 GCA_016342595.1 Marinilabiliaceae bacterium | reverse complement strand
TACCTATAATACTGGACTTTGGACCAACCGTATTCCCTGCGGCGTCGAACCACTGAAAGCTTGCAAATCCCCCATTCTCTGGTGTAGTCGTGAAGGTCTTAATCACAGGCAAATCAAATGACTGGTTTGGCCCGGGGCACACCTTATCTGCCGGATTAAGAGTTACTGTGGGAAGCTCCAACTGGTCAACATCAATCGTATTGACTTTATAACAGCCATTTTTATATTCTGCCTTAACTGTATATGAACCACCTTCACTAATTACTTGCTTTGGTCCAGAACCAAAACTTGTCCCAGTGGCCGTTCCTCCCTTATACCATGAAAACGTTAAAAAATCAGGATCAGCGATAATGACTTCAACAATATCATTTTTACAAAAATCTTCAGGAACGTCAACATTTAGCTCCTCAATTTCCTTCACGGTCAGTTCAAACTCATCACTTACCGGACAATGATTGCCATCCCCTTTGGCTGTTACGATATAAGTTCCTTCATGATCCGTTTTATTCGCATTTGTAACTTCATACATTTTGGTGCTCACATTCAAAGGAGTCTTATTGGTTTCTCCTGGTTTCTTTAAAAACCATTCATAATCATAAAATCCATCATTCGCTGTGATCTCAATACCACTTCCGGGACATACCTTATCTGCTTCCGCCTTCACGTCAAATAAAATCGATTTGTGATTTTCATAAGTCGTTGATTCAGTAGTCACACACCCCTTGTCATCTGTCACGGTCAATGAAATATCTGCCGATTGAGTTAGGCTTATCGAGGCTGTATTATAATTGGCTACAGCGCCTCCATCGTGATTTTCGATAGTCCATGCATAATTGGCAACAGGTGCACCCTGATAAGAATTGGTGAGTATCTCTGTATTTACCTTAACACCCACACACTGGGGGCTGAGCCCCTCGTCATTAAGCGTAAAAACAGGCAGGGGATTCACTTGTAAAGTGACGGATTTACCGACGGTACAGTTTCCTTTGGTAGCAGTTACTTTATAGGTTCCTGCCTGGTCTGTGCCAACCGTTTCCAATGTATGTCCGGCTCTATTACTAAGAAAAGCGTCATTGTTATCTACCCATTTGAATAAATCAAAATCCCCATTGGCCTCCAGAAGTACTGTTTCACCAGCACAAACTTCTGGCACATCCGTTATGGTTAAATCAGGCGTATCAAACACATCAATCGTCATCTCTTGTGAAACCTCACACACTCCTTCTGTCACCGTTAACTTATAGATTCCGCCATTTGCAGGTTGAACATTGTCCTGCACATAAATATGAGGATTAACGGCAGGTGTTCCCAAAGGTATATCACCACCTGGAGCTACTTTGAACCATTCATAAGACGTAAATGCATTTGAAGCTTCTATTATCAAATCATCATTCTCACAGAGATTTAGTTTGGTTGATAGCGTAAGCTCTGGTTTCTTTTGCATCTGCAAAGTAACCGGAACAGTATGACTACACTCATATTTATCGGTCACCGTTAAATTAACTGGTGTTCCATAGGAAGTCATGGTATAGTTTTGAGTCGTAACCGGTGCATCAGCCCCGTATTGCCAACTGTAACGATAACTATTACCGGCGGGAGCGTCGGGACCTTCAAATGTATGGGTCTCCCCTTGACAAACCGTTGGATCTGTCAACGTGAAATTGGGTTGATTATGTACAGTCACCTCCAATTCATAGGAAGAACTACAACCATTTTCATTCGTCCCTTCAACTTTGTATAAGCCGGATTGATTAACCGTAATAGAACGTCTATTTTCACCATCCAGCTCACCGCCATTAAAATACCATTGGTAACTATCACATTCGATGGCACATTGTATTTCTTCTCCAAGGCAAATATCCCTATAGTCCTCTTCAATTAACACCTCCGGATTTACTACCACATCAACATCTAATGTGGTACTTTTAGTACAACCTAAATTATTTTCGACAACTTCTACAACTAAAGTGTATGTCCCTTTTTGATTAACTGTGATATTGGGTATCTCATAAGTATTTGAATTCGTTGTACCCAGATTAACACTTGTGCCCCCTTCAGGAGTGAATTGCCAATTGTAAGTTTCGTAACCGGCAGTTGCTGTTAGTAATATGTTTTTTCCTTCACAGTACAAGGGTTTTGATGCCTGAAGATCCAACACCAGTTCAGGCCGCTCTCTAACTACTAACACTTTACTGCTTTGACAAGCTGTCGTTCTATTAGTAACCTTTAATACGACACTTCCATGTCCCATAAATTCAGAATCGGATAAATAGGAATCCGGTAATGCTGAAGAATAATCCCAATGATAGGTATATATATTACCCGGATCGTTGAAACGATATTGATGGGTTTCGCCATTACAAATGACTTGATCACCTAAGGGAATTTCGGGCAGATCCTGCACCGTAACCACAGTCGTAGCCTCTAAAGAACAGCCCGTGTCGTCCCAGCCCAAATCCAATTTATAGGTACCCTGAATGTTTGCTACTATTTCTGGTTGCAGATTAATACCCGTAACACTGCCCTTTGCTACCCCATTAATAGTCCATTCATACCAACTACAAGTTGTACTACTGGTGATTGTTGCCCCTTTACAAACAGTATATTTATCATTTAAATCCACCACTGGTGTGGCTTTTGAGCTTATAGTGGCTTCTTCGGTGTGCGAACACTGCAGGTCATCAGTAGCTGTTACGGTTACCGACACTGTTTTGGCCGTATTTGGTTTCAGTGTCACCGAAGTAATATGCTGATTCGTGTTATCAGACCATTCATAGGTTCCTAAACCTGTTGGCAAAGCAAGTTCGACTACCTCCCCGGGACAAACTTCAATTTCATCCGGAAGATCGAACTCCGGCCAGGTAAAATCCACATCTATACTGGCGGTCATCACACATCCTAACTCAGATCTGGACGTAATATAATAGGTTCCTGAAGAATTAATCTGACATTCGCGTTCTGTGGACAGGACATCAGTCGGCGAATCCTTGTACCAACTATAGGATAACATGGGCTCAATGGTAGATAAAGTCACGATCTTGCCTTGACACGCCTTGGTCATTCCTTCAATGGATAAACTACCATAGGATGAGAAATACCCATAACTCACACTTAGGTCATTCTGATCTAAAATACTCATATGGAAAAATCCAACTGTATTCGCAATTTCGTAGGTGTTAGTTGTAGCCAGGTGCTTGAAATTCTTGGCCATGGAATACCACGCATCATCCGTATTTCCATTAACTAATGTACCCTCTACCAGTTCCCAATCACTATCTTTAATTACAAATGGGGCTCCATCCAATGTAAAACTGCTTCTATTTTTACCTTTTGTTAATAACTGGATATAGAAATTGAAGTTGAAAATTCGCTGAAAAACCACTTTTTTTGATCCAGTACAAGAAATCTGAGGTAAAACCGCACTGCCCATCTCATTACCATTTGTTGAATCATCAAAACTGGAGACCTGATAAGCATAGACTGGTTTATCAGATTTTATATAAATCGCATTATCTACAATATGAAACCGCTTGGTTTCTCCTCTGTTCAGCGTTGAAGGCAACTTTACACCCTCACCCCAATAGACCTGGGTACCATCCTCAACCGCCATTACATACACCTCCTCAATAGGATGACCGCCTCCACCAGTATTCGTTCTCATGGCAATATACTCACAACCAATCATCGATACCGGTATTAATTGATCGCCGATCAAATCACATGCGCTACTCCCACTTTTAGTTTCTTGCACTGAATCATCAGAAATAGTAACTGCAATATCTTTATTAGCAGAGATAATCGTCCCCCCAAAACTAGATGCAGCATCTTTGTTCATATTTTGAATCCCAAAAGTTTGTCCTTGTTGTAGATCTACCCTAAAAGCCTGACCTGCCGTATGACCAACCACTGAGACTGAAGGAGTAATCCAAACTTCTGTCTGATTTTTAGTTGCCACAATATCCACATGCTCATAAGCCGATACCCAACCAGTATTTTTGTGCTTATTTTGAGAAGGCACTAAAAATTCTTTGCCTAATGCATTTTGCCCCTTTAATGTAAATTTATCCGGATTACTACTATTTGACACTTCATAATAAACAGTTATATCATGGCTTGATTCAATCCTAATACCTTTATTATTTACACGGCCTATAGGTTTATTTTCGATATGTTCCCAGCGTCTGTTTATTTGGTGGTACCAGTTATAAACCTCTTGTACAGCCTGAGTATTGGCTGGTACATTGAGAACAATGGGATCTAAACCAGGATCGGCAGGCACAGAAATAACTACCTGGGCAGCATCATCCTGAGCCGTAATACGAAATGCCGCAGGACTATCCCCATGTACACTATTTACTTCAGGTGCCACAAACCAAAATTCCCGTCCAACTTGTGCAAAAGTTTGAAAAACCGAGAGTACAATAAACGACGCTACAATAATAATCCTCTTACTCATTGTTGAATAATGTGAGTTAAACTTAATTGCAACAACTAATTAAGTTTGCAATAATTAATTTATGCTGCTTCTAAAACCAGCTTCATTCTTACAACATCACTTCCCCCACACATTCACATACATAACCAGATGAACTGGCTATATATTACGTCCCTGGTCTCTACGGGCAGAAATATAAATTTCCAACCACATTAAAGCCTGCAATTAGTGAGTTTTTCCAAAACGAGGATTATTACCGTCCTACAGGTTTAGCCCTAGCAGCCTGTCGGACTTAGCAGCAAACACTAATTTTATTATTTTTAAGGCATGAAACGTTTTATTAGTGCTG
>JAEINY010000371.1 GCA_016342595.1 Marinilabiliaceae bacterium | reverse complement strand
AAAAAGGAGTACCCGACTTCTTAAAATTGAATGGTCGTGAAGCGGCTCATGCCCGTATGGAAATTCTGGATGAGTTGGGAGCTACCATCAAAAAATACCTGCGTAAATATCCATCCGGTTTAGATGAGGATGTGATACAATGGCGAATAGAAAATCGCGATCGGATACTTAAATATTTTAACGGTAAACCCGAAGATTGGTATGATTACCATTGGCACATCAAAAATGTCATAAAGGATTTGAAACCAATCGCTGACCTTATTGAATTGAGTAATGAACAAAAGGAAGCCATAGAAAAATCCACAAAAAATAAGATCGCCTTTGGCATCACACCTTATTACCTAAGCTTGATGGATGCGCGCTTATCCATTGGTTTTGACAGAGCCGTCCGGTCGCAAGTGATACCACCCAAAGAATACGTAGACATCCTGCATAACAACAAAGCAGACCGGGGTATCTCCTTCGATTTCATGGGCGAACATGATACCTCACCAGTCGATCTGGTCACTCGGCGCTATCCGTTTATTTCTATCATCAAACCGTTTAATACCTGCGCCCAGATATGTGTCTATTGCCAGCGTAACTGGGAAATTGAACGTGTTCTGGAACCCAAAGCGATGGCTTCGAAAGAGAAAATTGATGAGGCTCTAGCATGGTTCAGTCAGCATCAAAGCATTGGTGATGTGCTCATCACAGGTGGTGACCCGATGGTGATGAAAGATGACCAGTTAGAGTATTTGCTAAAGTCCCTTTCGGAAAAACCACAGGTCTATCGCATCCGAATCGGTTCCCGAACGCCGGTGGCACTTCCCATGCGTATTACTGACCAGTTCATAGAAATGATCAGCAAATACCATCAACTACCTAAACTTGAAATTGCTTTTGTGACCCATTTTGAATATTCCTATGAGATTACTCCTGAGGCCATGGAAGCTGTTCAGAAACTTCGCAAGGCTGGTATTAGTGTCTATAACCAACAAGTTTACACCATTGAGAATTCCCGTCGCTTTGAGCTGGCCAAATTGCGTCGTGACTTGAAATCCATTGGTATTGATCCCTACTACACCTTCAATATGAAAGGAAAAGAAGAGACCAGTCAATACATGGTACCCATTGCCCGCATCTTACAAGAACGTAAAGAGGAAGCCCGACTCTTACCTGGACTGGATCGTACGGATGAACCCGTCTTTAATGTACCCAAATTAGGTAAAAACCATTTACGAGCCGGACAGGACCACCGGCTGGTAATGATATTAGCGGATGGCGCACGCGTTTATGAATTTCATCCCTGGGAAAAGAACATTACCCCCATTCCACCTTATAATTATGTGGACATCCCCATTTATGATTACCTGGAAGATTTAGCCTCCAGAGGGGAGAATATTCGCGATTACCGAACGATTTGGTTCTATTACTAAAATTATTTGGAGGGGAGCAAACATTTCTCTCCTCTCTTTCTTTAAAATGCAGTAATATTGCGGTATTAAAACCCAATGTATTAGATGAAACGCAAAAATTGTCCACGAATACTGTTCTTATATCTGATATGGATTTATTCCATTTCGGCCATAGCAAACAATGAGTTGGATACGGTAGTACTGCAATTAAAATGGAAACACCAATTTCAATTTGCCGGATTTTATGCGGCTGTAGAACAAAATTATTACCGGGAAGCAGGAATTGAAGTCATCTTAAAGGAAGGACTTAAAGGTATTGATCCTATTGACGAAATTATCTCCGGACGGGCCAATTTTGGCATCGAATCGCCTAAACTAATCATTGATAAAAATAACGGACAAGCAATAGTCGCACTTGCAGCTATTTTCCAACATTCTCCGGAAATTCTCATAACCCTAAAAGAAAGCGGAATTACTAAACCGGAAGATTTTATATCCAAGCGCATCTCGATTAGTGAAAATGGCATGTTCGCCACCAAAGCCATTTTCAATCAAAGCCATATCACAATGGACAGTTTGCAGCTTCAACACCTGGAATCCCACACTCAAAAACTTATATCCGGTGACCTTGATTTAGTAGATGCTTATATAACTGATAGTCCATTCTATGTCAGACAAGCAGGGAAAGAACCTGTTATTTTCAAACCCATCAGCTATGGCATTGACTTTTATGGTGATATACTATTCACCTCACAAGAGGAAATAGAAAACAACATTGATCGGGTCACCCGCTTCAAAGAAGCTTCTGAAAAAGGATGGATCTACGCAATGAGTCACAAAAAGGAAATGGTGAAGCTCATCCGGGAAAAGTACGATCCTGATTTATCTGCAAAGCAATTGTCATATGAAGCAATGATGATGGAAGAATTACTCCTTCCCAAATTGGTACGACCGGGCCAAATGAACGAAGACCGTTGGCGACACATTGCCGATACATACGTGGAATTGGACCTATTACAACCCGATTACACTATGGAGGGATTCTTTTTAGATGATTATAAAGAGGCCGAGACACAACGCATGCAGTTGCTTTTTCGCATTCTGATTTTCGTCGTATTGACCTTAATTACTGTTTCACTTATCTCTTTTACCTTCAACCGCAAATTACGAAAAGCAGTATTAAGACGTACCGATGAACTCTCAAAAATCAATAAAAATCTATTGGATGAAATTAAAGAACGCAAGCGCATCCTTCACTCGTTAAGTTTAAGTGAAGAACGCTTCAAACTTCTCTTCGAAGATGCTCCTATCTCTTTATGGGAGGAAGATTTTAGTGAGGCCAAAAGAATCATTGATCAAATCAAAGGGGAAGGAATACAAGATTTAGATACTTACTTTAATGCACATCCGGATGTATTACTCAACTGTATTCAAAAAATCAAAATTATCAATATTAATCAATCAACACTCAAATACTTTCAGGCCAACACAAAACAGGAGGTCATTAAAAATGTAGATAAAATATTTTTGAAAGAGGCCTTTATCATATTAAAAGAAGAGCTTGTAGCATTTAGCCAGGGTAAAACACTATACGAAGCAGAATCCTCTCATTACACCATTAAGGGAGAACGAATATTAGTATCCATCAGTGTTAAAATACCTCTTGGTTATAAAAATTCCTGGAAAAAGGTGTTTGTTTCGCTTATAGACATCACTGAACTCAAACAGGCATCCAACGAACTGCAAGAAAAAGAAGTCATATTATTGGAGCAAAACGAGGCTTTACGCGAACGTAATCAAAAAATAAAAACCATAAATACTGAACTATCCATTGCCAAACGCAAAGCTGAGGAGAGTGATTACCTGAAAACAGCCTTCTTATCCAACATGAGTCATGAAATCAGAACGCCCATGATGGGTATTGTTGGTTTTATTGATTTGCTGAAGATGAGTGAACCCAATGAAGAGGAACACATTAGATACCTCAACATCATTGAAGACAACTCACAACAATTGCTCAGTATTATTTCAGATATTATCGACATCAGTAAAATAGAAGCCGGACAACTGAAGATTGACAAACAACAGGTAGATGTTTACAATATCGTTGACAGCCTGAAAGAGGTATTTAATCTGAAGCTTAAAATTCACGCTCAGAAATCCATTGTATTGGATGTCCTGCTCAATGAAAAGCTGGCAAGTCCGCTCCTGCTATCAACAGATGAAACCCGTTTACGTCAGATATTAACCAACTTACTGGAAAACGCCATTAAGTTTACTACCTCGGGGCACGTTAAAATTGGTATTAAACCACGGGATAATGAGCTGCTTTTTTATGTTTCGGATACTGGTAAAGGCATTCGTGAAGAACGACTCACAAAGATATTCGATCGTTTTTTTAAAGAAGATGACCAATTTGGTATGAACTCGGGCGGAACAGGGCTGGGTCTTTCCATTGCCCGAAGCCTGGTTAATTTATTAGGTGGGGAAATATGGGTGGAGAGTACACCTGGAAAAGGTTCTACTTTCTTTTTTACACACCCTTTATAAAACATTCCCGGTTTAATCCCGATACTTTTGTCTTACAGTTATTTTTATCATCGCATCCAACTGCCACACGATAACAACTGAAACCAATATCATCAGTGGATATTGTAAATACTGAATATCAATCCCAAGAATAGAACTATTAAGAGCAGGCAATATAAACGTAGCCAGCAAACCAAAAATAGAACCAATGGTGAAAAACAACCACGACAAACGGATATCTTTTAAAACAGATTTTCGCTTGACGCAATCACTTTTAATCGTTTCCATCAAACGCGCTTCAAAATCAGGGAACGGCATCTCCAACTTACTTTCTCGCAGGAGCGATTTTAATCCGGGATCAAATAAATCTTTTTCTGACATCAGACGATCATTTTAACTTCGTTTTCCAATAAGGTATTTAAAACAGCATAAAATCGTTTCCGGGCCCTGTGCAAAGTCACCTTCACATTGCTTAGCGACCACCCGGTCACACCAATTACTTCTTCCATTGAAAGTTCCTCGAGGTAAAAAAGCCGTAATGCCAAACTCTCGTTAGGCGGCATCATTTTTAAAGCTTCGTTGATGTAATGTTTCCGTTCATCGTCATGCAATTGATCCAATGCTGTAGTGGGTTCCACTTCTTCCACCACATCCATGGAGTCATTTTGCCATTTCTTTTCTTTCTCTAATTTACGAAAGGCCAAATTCACAATGATCCGATATAACCACGTACTAAATTTCGATTGCCCTTTAAATCCCGCAATTTTCTGAAATGCGTTCATAAAGGCCTCCTGCACCACCTCTTCTGCCAAAAACTCATCTTTCACCACCGAAATAGCAACAGAAAAGGCCATGTGCTGGTACGTCCGGAT